>CANFHO010000052.1 GCA_947447005.1 Chitinophagaceae bacterium | reverse complement strand
CTCCAACTCCCGTACCTTGGTCTTCTTGAATGAATCGCTGAACGTTCGTAATTTTTTGTCTTGATGTGTTAACTTAAATTGATCTCTGGTTGCCATCTTTCCTTAGTTTTAAAGTGAAAAAGTGGTCAACCTATTTCAGGCATTGACAGATACTCTTGTATTCCTAACCCCTAACCTCTAGTTATTATAAAAATACCTCGTTCGGTTGATCTTCAAATCCCTGAGCAAACCCGACTTTGGATTGATGGTGATGTTGAAGTATCGGTACATGCCAATTGGCGTAACATTGATCGACATTTGCCAACAATGTAAATCACGGGATATAAACGTTGTGAGAGATTGCAGCTTCATTGTCTTCAAGTCATAGTATCCGTTGGTACCCACTTTCCATTTTTTGGTCAAACTGAAATCACCATTGAAATTAAAACTTGATGTGAGCATTGTTTTATAGGTATAATCTCTTTGCAGGATCTTTGCGAAACTCAAAGAATAAGAAAAACTCAAGGTCCAAGGAATGGTAAAATCTGTAAACTCTGCAGGATTTCTTCTCATATAATCCATCTGAGCCTGCATTTGGTCATTTGTCAGATTATCGGCATTCTCATCCAGCTTAGGCTGATCTTTTTTCTTATCCTCTTTCTTCTTGCTTTGCATGCTTGTGGAAATGTTCAAACTTCCGTTTGTAATGCTACCCAGACTGAACTTATCTGCACTCCATTTCAGCTGATTCTTTCTAAAGCCAGTTGTCACATCCGTTTCATACGGATCCAAATTGGCGTTTGCAGTGATGCTTACCTTCTCAAACAAAGTACTTCGGGCATATAAATTGAACGTAGAAAGTTTAAATGAATCTGCCAACATATTATACGATCCACTCAATCCAAATCCATCAATCAATTTAACTTTCTTTATCGCAGCTTCGCCGGTATCCTTTCTGGACCTGACTTTCATTTCAATATTATTATCGATGCCAAAGCCCACACCACCGTTCTCACCTGAAGCATAAGGGCCGAAAATACTTCCATCGAAAGTTGAAAAGAGTAATTTATTTCCAGTTTTATCAACCTGCGTTCGATAATAATATGGTTTCATCAAATCAGGTTTATAATTGATGCTGAATTGTGGTCGCATCACATGTCGTATCGCCATGATTCTGGCAGTTGGGTTCTTCGATTGAAAAGATCCAAACACTGCAGTACTGAATGAAAGACCCATGGCCATTTCACTTGCCTGATTGAATCCTTTCTGAATAGATGTATCAATCTTTTGTGTTATGGGATTCCAAGTGCGATGAAACTGTTGGGCAAACCATCTGTTTCTGAATGAAATACTTGGTGAAATTTGAATAGGCCCCAATGCTGGTAAGGATAATGAAATGGGAATATCATGGGTGGCACCCCATTGAAATGTATCAATTAACTGACGAAACTGAAAGGCAGAATCGTAAAAAGATATTTGTCCCTTATAATTTCCTGTGTATCCAACACCTAATTTCTCATACCATTTTTTTTCACCTACCCCTTCCTTTTGAGCAAAAGGATAAATCGTATTCATCATGAAAGCAATATCAGGAAGATTTAAATTAACCAAGCCTGTACTGGTATTCTGATTGTGATTTAAGTTCATAGAGAAATTGAAAGGAGTTCCTTGCCAATTCTTTTGATATGATATGGATGAACTTAATTGATTGGTGAAATTAGAGGGTTGAAGATAATTTCCTGCACCTGAAACCTGCCCCTGAAAGCCAGGGTTGGCCATGGCACCATTTGGAACCAATTTAAGATACTTGCTGGTACCTGCATTGACACTTGCGCTAAAAGTAACACCAGGCCTGGCTTTGCTGTCCATTGAATGCGACCATGTAATGAAAAAACTTTTATTTTTTCTGTAGTCAGGATCTCCTTTGAATGCAAATTGAGTATTCTGTATGCTGAGATTGAGGTTCCCGGTATAATGATATCGCTTTCTATATGAGGGTGAAAAATTGGCACGCCAACTTCCGTAAGAATAGAGATCACCCCATATCTTGGCATCAAAATATTCATTAATCACTTTATAATATCCAAAACCTTCCAACCCTACACCAAAGTCTTGGTTGACAGTAAATTGAGGAGGCAGGATTCCAGACTGGCGCCCTTTTTTCATGGGAAATATTCCAAAAGGCAAATAAATTGGAAGCGGCACGCCTTCAAATTCTGGATGAACAGGACCTGTTACAACGAGTTTTTTGTTTACAAATTTTGCCTTACTGAATCGAAATGCAAAGTGTGGTGTATCTAAATTACAGGTAGTAAATCTTCCTTGTGAAGCAAAAAATGTTTCACTATTGATTTTTTTAACCTTCTCGGCAAAATTAAAAAGTTCCTCCTGCTGAAAAAAGGAGCTATACGTAAGTCCTTTCTGACTCTTAAAATTGAAGCGAATACTATCACTTACCGTCAGGGTCTCACTCTGCTTCAATTTAGCCATGCCGGTTACAACGCCTGCAGAATCCCTTCCCATATATGCCGTAACCAATTGGGTACCCTGATCAAAAATAATCTTAGGAGCATTTAAAAGAACATCATCATACTTTACTTCTGTCTTTCCGTAAAGATATATTTTACGGGTATCCACATCCATCACCATAGAATCCTCGGCCTTATGTTCTACAGGAGCAGTTAGTGAATCTGCAGATAGTTTTACATGCAAGGTATCCACCTTATTTACTTTTTTGGTGGTATCTTTTGATGCAGGAGGAATCGTGTCTTTTATAGACTGTTTGAAGAGGTAGGGATATAAAGATGTAGAAGCGCCAACAGGGAATGTTAAAAATAGCGTCCCTCCTGAACACAAAATCAAGAAAAAAAGATATTTTAAACTAAATTTGCTTCGAGGTTGCGACATAGTGAATGGCAGGCAAAATTAACATTTTAAGTTGTAAGAATTTGTGAAGATTGATCTTTAAACCTGTTAAAGGCTCATGTGCATGATAAAATCATCTTATTTACACAGTTTTTTGTTTCTTTTGTTGAGTATCTCAACGCTTCATTCTTTTGCCCAGGCCCCCAAAAAAGGTCCTCGCATCAGAACCATCATTATTGATGCCGGTCATGGCGGAAGCGACCCTGGTGCCCATGGAGCATATTCTACTGAAGCTCAAATCACATTAGATATTGCTCAAAAATTGGATACGCTTCTCAGGAGCGAACTTCCCAATACAAGAATTGTGATGACCAGAAACACAGATGTGTATAACAGTCCTACTGAAAAGGCCAATATCGCCAACAAGGAAAATGGAGATCTTTTCATTTGTATCCATGTCAATGCCAGTGGGTCTCACAAAGAAGTAATTGGCTATAAAAAAGAAGCTTATTATAAAGGAAAAGGCAAAAGCCGTAAAAAGTTATACAGAAAACAGGCAATTTACAGATCTGTACCCAACGCAGGAGTCTTTGGATCATCTAGCTATGTTTGGGCAGCCGACAGAGGAGATGAAAAAGCAGAGGCACTTGCCAGTGAAAATAGGTTTGAATCAGAAGCGGAAGTGGTAGACGTACCAGACCCGGAATCTCCAGAAGCATTGATTAAAGCAAGGTTGTGGACACAGAAGTTTTTTAAAAATTCGGTTCGATTGGGTACAATGATTGAAAATGAATTCACCAATATCGGACGCAAGAGTCTGGGTGTACTACAAAGAAACTGGAAAGGAATCTGGGTACTTCAGGCCACCAATATGCCAGCAGTATTGATCGAAACAGGTTATATCACCAACCCCGATGAAGAGCGATATTTAACGAGTGAGGAGGGTCAAAATGAAATGGCGCAAGCGATCGCAAAAGCGATTCTTTCGTACAAGATGATGATTGACGGTGGCCGATAAGTGGAAAGTGGAATGTGTAGAGTGGAAAAGTATGTAACAAAACAGAAATAATATCATATACCATATATGCTAAAAGTATCAAACGAGACGAAGGTAGGTGCGCTGGCGGCAGTATCCATTACACTGCTGATCCTTGGATTTAATTTTCTTAAGGGCAAAAATGTTTTTCAGAAAAAAGCAGGCATGTATGTTACCTTCAAAAAAATTGAAGGACTAAATGTGTCTGACCCTATTAAAATCAATGGTCTCCGTGTTGGATCTGTAGAAGACATGAATGAAACTGATGCAAATATGAATGGTGTTTTAGTTTCTTTTCAACTTGTCAGATCTATCAATATTCCAACTGACTCCTATGCTGAGATTTCAAGTAACCCACTGGGCAGTGCTACTGTCATCATCAAAATGGGTAAAGAAAAAACCTATCTGAAAGACGGAGATACACTTAAGGGAATAGAAACAATGGGACTATTCGACAATTTGAAATCGAGCCTTGAGCCAACTGTTGCGAATATCAATCATACGCTTGGCACATTAGATACAGCCATAAAACGAATCAGCAATGTTTTTGATGCAAACGGCCAAGCCAATTTACATAAGATTCTTTCAGAATTGGCGGAAACTACGAAAAGCTTGAATCACATGTTGGAGCCGGGAAAAGGAAGCCTGGCCAATACTGCAGACGATATTAAATCCATCACAGGTAATCTGAGGAATAATAATGACTCTATTAATTTAATCATCAGCAATTTAGCCCAAACCACGCATCAATTGTCTTCATCACAAATAGATAAGAGCATTGAAGCATTGCATGGTGCAGCTGACAAAATCAATATTATTCTGGAAAATATAAAGTCTGGTAAAGGAAGCATGGGTAAACTTGCCAATGATGAAGCGCTTTATAATAATCTCAACAGCACAGCCAACAGCTTGAATCTCCTGCTACAAGACCTGAGGGTTCATCCTAAGAGATATGTGAATATTGCAGTTTTTGGGAAAAAGGATAAAACAGGTCCATTGTTGTCTCCTCTCCCCGACTCTACTCAAAAATAAATGGATTGTTGAAAATTGCTCGTTTACTATATCTGCTCATATTAACATGTTTGTCGCTTGCATTAAATGCACAAGACAAACCATTGGATAGTACATTACAAAAAGCAGATACTTCAAGAATCATTCATATCATAAAATCAGATATTTTCAGGAGGATTAAAAATGATTCAACAGGTGACCTTAACATTCTGATAGGCAATGTTGTCTTAAAGCAAGAAAACTCTCTTTTCTATTGTGACAGTGCCATTCAGGATCCTCGAAACAATCAGTTTGAAGCATTTGGAAAAATACATATTAACGACAACGACAGTGTTCACACCTATTCAGAGTACCTGAAATATACGGGAAACAATAAGATGGCCAATCTTCGCCAAAAAGTGAAGCTAACCGATGGAAAGGCAGTATTAACAACGGATGTCTTGGATTATGATATGAATGCAAAAATTGGCACATATTATAATGGAGGAAAAGTTGTCAATGGAAAAACAGTCTTGAATAGCAAAGATGGTTTCTATTATGCTGATACCAAAGAGGTGTATTTTCAAAATTTTGTGAAAGTGGTTGACCCAGCATTTACCATGGCAACAGATACGCTTTTATATAATCTGAAAAGTGAGATTGCAACATTTCTTGCTGCCACCACCATCAAAGATGAGAAGTCGCGCATCCGAACAAAAGCTGGCTATTATGACCTAAAAGCAGGAAAGGCACATTTCACAAAACGACCTATTATCGACGATAATTCACAAATAATTATTGCCGACAATATCGATTATGATAAAAAAACATCTATTGGTATTGCTGATGGAAATGTATTTTATCGAGACACTGCACAAGGCATAACCATGCTTTCTGGGGGTGCCAAATTAAACAATGATACCAAAGGTTTTGTGGCCTACAAAAAACCTTTGATGATCCTGAAACAGGACAATGATTCCATGTATATTGCTGCAGACACCTTGCTTTCAGCATTTCATGCAAAAGATACTTCAATCAAAACATTGTCAACCGATACATTGAGATTTTTCAAAGCATTTCAAAATGTGAGAATGTTTTCTGATTCCCTTCAAGGAAAATCAGATAGTCTTTATTACTCCACGATTGATTCAGTTTTCAGATTTTTCAGAGATCCTGTTTTGTGGACGAGGGGAAGTCAGATCACAGGTGATACAATTTCTCTTGCCACCAAAAACCGAAAACCTGATTTATTCTTTGTAAGTGAAAATGCTTTTTCCATCAATGTTCTGGAGGATTCAATTTATAATCAACTTCGTGGGAATACATTGACAGGCTATTTTATCGATGGAGAAATAGATAACATGCGGGCAAAGGGAAACAGTGAAAGTGTTTACTATTTACAAGACCAGGACAGTGCTTATGTAGGCATGAGCTATGAACAGGCGGATGCCATTACCATGCGATTTATCAAGAGAGAACTGAAGCGCGTAACCTGGGTGAATGGAGTTGTAGGAACCATCTTTCCTTTCAAAAAAATTCCAGCAGATAAAAAACAACTTCGTGGGTTCAAATGGCGGGAAGCGGAACGTCCAAAGAATGCAGCAGAGTTGTTTTCATATTAAGCCAAGGAGGCAGTAGGCAATAGGCAGTAGGCAATAGGCAGTAGGCAATAGGCAGTAGGCAGAAGGCAGAGAGGTGAATATTATTTATATTGAATGTATCATATGCTTTTAATTTTCATTATCGGTTATATCCTCATTGCACTTGAACATCAGATCAAATTGAACAAGACTGCCAGTGCATTGGTGATGGGCGTAGCATGCTGGTTTATGTACACATTGGGAAACAATGACCATCACTTATTCAAAGAAACGCTGAATGGACACTTGGGAGACATAGCCGGCATTGTATTCTTTTTGATGGGTGCGATGACGATTGTGGAATTGATGGATGCACACAAGGCTTTCGACATTATTTCCAATGCGATCAAAACAACCCAATCCAGAAAGATACTGTGGATCGTTACAGGCATTTCCTTTTTCTTGTCGGCTGCACTCGACAATCTAACAACCACCATTGTCATGATATCATTGGCGTTTAAATTGATTCATGATGCAAAGGATCGACTTTACTTCGCATCGATGATTGTCATCGCTGCAAACGCAGGCGGCGCTTGGTCTCCCATCGGTGATGTTACTACCACCATGCTTTGGATCGGCGGACAAATCAGCAGTATTGCTTTAATTAAAAATGTATTTCTCCCCAGCTTGTTATCTGTCATCATCCCAGTTCTGGCCTTTGGCCGGCAACTGCAAAAACAAAAGCGTACACAAAACGATATTCATGAAAGTCCAAATCCAAAAGAAATTTCAGTCTCGCAAAAATCCATGCTCTATGTAGGGTTAGCCGCGTTGCTTTTTGTCCCCTTATTCAAGACATTAACCGGACTCCCACCCTATATGGGCATGTTGCTTAGCTTGGGCGGAATCTGGATTTTCAGTGAAATATTAAACAGTGAAAAAGATACAGCCGACAGAGAATCTTTATCAATCAATCATGCCATTCGAAAAATTGACACCCCTAGTATCCTTTTCTTCTTGGGAATTTTATTGGCAGTTGCTGCATTGCAATCTGCAGGAACCTTAACCAATTTGGCAAATTATCTAACAGAGAAGATCGGTAATCAAGAAGCTGTTGTAATTGTATTGGGTTTGCTTTCTTCTGTCATCGACAATGTTCCATTGGTTGCAGCAACACAGGGCATGTACCCATTGACACAGTTCCCGATGGATTCCTCATTCTGGCATTTCATCGCATATTGCACAGGTACGGGAGGAAGTATACTGATCATTGGATCGGCTGCTGGTGTAGCTGCCATGGGCATCAGCAAAATTGAATTCTTCTGGTATCTCAGAAAAATCAGCTTTTGGGCGCTTTGGGGCTACCTTATTGGAGCATTGTTCTTTCTGATATAAAAGAGAAGGAAGAATTAGAATTGATTTAAAGTGTAATTCAAACTCTGGTTCTTCATTCTTCACTCTTCACTCTTCATTTTTTAATGTGATGCCGCTAAAAAACGTTCTGCATCTATAGCTGCCATACATCCACTTCCGGCAGCTGTAATAGCCTGACGATAGTTTTTATCCTGAACATCCCCACAAGCAAATACACCTTCTACATTGGTTTTTGAAGTACCTGGGATGGTTTTGATATAACCCGCTTCATCCAATTCAATATAATCCTTGAAAATATCAGCGTTTGGTTGGTGACCAATGGCTACAAAGAAACCTTGAATGGCAATATCTTGCTTTTCACCTGTTTTATTATTGCTGATTCTTACAGCCTCTACCTTTTTATCACCTAAGATCTCTTCAGTATCAGTATTCCAATAGATCTTAATATTGGGTGTATTTTTAACCCTGTCCTGCATCACCTTAGAAGCACGCATTTCACCTTTTCGGATGAACATATGTACTGTTGAACAAAGCTTGCTAAGATAATGGGCCTCTTCCGCAGCTGTATCACCAGCACCCACAATAGCCACTTCTTTTCCCCTAAAGAAAAATCCATCGCAAACAGCACAAGCACTTACTCCATATCCATTCAAACGCTGCTCACTTTCCAGTCCCAACCACTTCGCAGATGCTCCGGTTGCGATAATCACACTGTCGGCATGTATTTCTTTTTCATCATCAATCCATACTTTGAAAGGACGCGATGAAAAATCAACTTTTGTAGCCAATCCATACCGAATGTCAGCACCCATGCGTTTTGCCTGCTTTTCAAAATCAACCATCATTTCAGGTCCTTGCACGCCATCAGGATAACCAGGATAGTTCTCCACTTCAGTGGTAATAGTCAATTGACCACCAGGTTGTATACCTTGATATAAAACAGGATAAAGATTTGCTCTTGATGTATATATTGCAGCAGTATAACCTGCAGGTCCGGATCCAATGATCAGACAACTCACTTTTTCTATTGTTTCGCTCATTTTTGTAGAAATTTGCTGGCAAAAATACGGAAAAAGGGACAAGTCACAAGCTACAAGTTACAAGCTACGAGTTACAAGCGACAAATGACTAGTAGCTTGGTACTCGGTATTTGTTTCTTGGTACTCGGCACTAGTTACTTTGTACTTGTGTCATATAGCTAATCACTTCAAAATTAAAATTCTATACTGCGCTGCATACCCTCCGAAATATCCGATGGCATTGCCATTCAGGTTACTTAATATTTTGGTGGGTCCTGAAAAAGGATTTCCAATGGCTTGGAAATTGAATTCAAAAGTGCGCCAAAAATCATATGTAGCTCTATCAATATTACAAAGTTTTACGGTGACAGTATCTCCTTTTACATAAAAAGCATCTCCTGGTTTAATGGGCTGATTCTTATCAAATCCTTTGTCAACTGCAACTGTATATGTAGTACCATCAATGATCATATCATCAAAAACACTATTGAAACCAGGTAAAAACGGACCTTTATTGATACTTGTAAAAAATCGAATACAATCCCCCAATCCTGGTTTATCTGTAGCTCGAATCACCACACGGGCTGAATTGGTATCTTTTGCGAGGGCTACTTTTTCCCACCACAGCGAATCAATTCTTCTTGTTGCATCTGGAATGGTTGTATTCGCTGTAATGGTTTGACCAGCTGCAATGATCTGCATTGAATAGGATTTATTCAGTGCGCCAACAAAGGTGGATCCTTTGGGAATCGTATAAAAAAATATTTTATTGCCTGCTCCATTTACAATTGAATCTTCCTGTAGTGTTACTTTATTCAAACCTTCAGAAATCAGGATGGTAGCTTTATGTACAAAAGAAGAATAAAGTACTGTTGTATCTATCTTACTGAAGTAATCTAAACTTTTTGAAAGAGTTACCAATGGAGGTTTTCCATTTTCAATGGTAGCCTCTACCACGATACTTGCTGCAGAAGGTTCAAGTTTTATACTAATGTCTTTTTCGCAGGAAGAAAAAGCAAAAAGGCACAGGGCACAAGGCACAGGGCACAAGACTCGTTTTAGAATTGTTGAAAAATATTTCAAGCTGTCATACAAGCTGTTGATTGAATACATATTTCTAAAACAAACAGTCAAAAGAAAAGTTCAAAAAAAAGTCCCGCTGTTGCGGGACTTTTAGGGGTACTTATTAACCTAAATATGCTTTCAGCGCATTGCTGTATCTGGCTTTTTGTAAGCGTTTGATAGCTCTCTCCTTGATCTGACGAATACGTTCTTTTGTAAGATCATATTTTTGTCCGATTTGCTCAATGGTTACACCATTTTCACCATCCAATCCGAAATATGCGTTAACAATTTCAGCTTCCCTTGGACTCAATGATTTCAACACCCTACGAATCTCAGCACGAAGTGAATCTTTCATTACATCATCATCAGTATCATCACCACCTTCCAACAAATCTCCCATGGCTACATCTTCAGCCTCATGTACTGGGGCATCTAAAGAAGTATGACGGGTATTGCTTTGGAAAATATTGTTGATTTCAGTTTCACTCATTTCAAGGATATCAGCAAGTTCTTCAGTAGATGGCTCCCGCTCATGCTCCTGTTCAAATGCCATATATGCCTTGTTGGCTTTGTTGTATGTTCCAATTTTATTTTGTGGAAGACGCACCAAACGACCTTGTTCAGCCAAAGCTTGCAAGATTGATTGACGAATCCACCAAACAGCATAAGAAATGAATTTGAAACCTTTTGTTTCATCAAAACGTTGTGCAGCTTTGATCAAACCAAGATTTCCTTCGTTGATCAAATCACTCAGAGAAAGACCCTGGTGTTGATATTGCTTTGCAACAGATACAACGAAACGCAAGTTTGCTTGTACCAATTTATCCAATGAACGCTGATCATTCATTTTAATGCGCTGCGCAAGAATGGTTTCCTCTTCAGGAGTGATCATTGAAATCTTAGAAATTTCCTGTAGATACTTTTCAACCGCCTGCGAATCGCGATTCGTAATCTGTGTTGCTATCTTTAATTGCCTCATAGTCTTACATGTTGTTCATTCAGAAGAATAAACGTTTTTCCGTGATAAATAGGTGACAAAGAATTGTTGTATCAGAGGATAAGGAAGAGTATGCAAAGGTAAAATTCATTTTCCACAATTCATAGCCCCAATCCAAAAGCTTTTGCGTTTTTTGGACATTTCAACATAAAATGAGCTGAAATGTTGAAAAAAAAGTAAGAAAAAAGGGTTTATCATCTAATTTCGTGGCATGTTGATAGACTTAAGATCAGATACCGTTACAAGGCCCACCCCTGCCATGCTGGATGCAATGGCAGCAGCTCAGGTTGGAGATGATGTTTTTGGAGAAGACCCAAGCATCAATGCGCTAGAAGAATTGGCAACACAGATGTTTGGAATGGAGAAAGCATTGTTTTGTCCCAGTGGCACCATGACAAACCAAATTGCCATTAAATGTCATACCCAACCCGGTGATGAGGTTATTTGCGATGAGCTCTCACATGTCTATCAATATGAAGGTGGCGGAATTGCTTCCAACGCTGGTGCATCAGTTCGACTGTTGCAAGGAAACAGAGGCCAACTAAATGCTGAATTGGTTTCTTCCGGAATCAATAATCCGGATGATGTTCACAAGGCTGTATCCAGATTGGTTGTGGTTGAAAACACTGCTAACCGTGGAGGAGGTAGTTACTATCAGTGGGAAGACTTGGTGAGAATTGGTGAGGTTGCCCGCAAAAACAATCTCTCTTATCATATAGATGGTGCGAGGCTTTTTAATGCTCTGGTTGCAACAAATCAAACTGCACAACAATATGGACACCTTTTCGATAGTATTTCCATATGCCTGAGCAAAGGCTTGGGAGCGCCTGTAGGAAGTCTCTTATTGGGCAAAGCAGATTTTATTAAAAAAGCCAGGCGTGTGAGAAAGGTTTTTGGCGGTGGTATGCGTCAGGCTGGAATGCTTGCGGCTGCAGGAACTTATGCCCTTCAACATCACGTAGATCGCTTACAGATAGACCATAATCATGCTAAAGCAATTGCTGAAGTATTGTCAGGCAAGTCTTTCATTAAGAGTATTTTGCCTGTTGAAACAAACATCTTAATTGCAGAATGTAATGCAGATTTTGATCTACCAGGGTTCATTAATCAAATGAGAGAAAAAGGTATTTTGTTCTTCTCTCTTTCTCCAAACCGTTTCAGAATGGTAACCCATCTCGATATCACATCAGATATGATTCATACATTAACAGAAACCATAAAATCATTCAATTAATGTCATTCCCTTCTATCGACCCTACGAAAACCAATGCATGGAAACTACTGCAAACACATGCCGAAGAGATGAAACAAGTGCACATGAAATCACTTTTTGCAGCAGATCCAAATAGATTTAACAAATTCTCTCAACAGGAAGGAAATTTACTGTTCGACTATTCAAAAAACATCATCAACGATCAAACGTTGAGCCTCTTGAACCAACTGGCAAATGAAATCGGATTAACATCTGCCATTGAAGCCATGTTTCAAGGTGAAAAGATAAATCAAACCGAAAAAAGAGCTGTTTTACATACAGCCCTAAGGAATTTTTCAGAAAAACCTTTACTGTTTGAAGGAGAAGACGTGATGCCATCGATTAAGACGGTGCAAACGCAAATGAAATCCTTCTGTGCCAAAATTCATTCAGGCGAATGGAAAGGTTATAGCGGCAAAAAAATCAAGCATATTGTCAATATTGGCATTGGCGGAAGCGATCTTGGTCCGGTGATGGTAACAGAAGCACTCAAACCCTACTGGGTAGAAGGAATTCAAGCACACTTTGTGTCAAATGTAGATGGAACCCATATTGCTGAGTGCCTGAAAAAAGTGGATGCTGAAGAAACAATGTTTTTAATCGCGTCCAAAACATTTACCACCCAGGAAACCATGACCAATGCACTCACTGCAAGAGCATGGTTCCTTGAACAAGCAATAGAACCTGCCCATGTTGCAAAACATTTTGCAGCACTCTCCACCAATGAAAAGGCTGTAACAGCTTTTGGTATTGCTAAAGAGAATATGTTTGAATTTTGGGATTGGGTTGGAGGAAGATATAGCTTGTGGAGTGCCATTGGACTATCCATTGCCCTGACCATCGGGTACGACAATTTTGAGTCTTTACTGAAAGGTGCCTATGCGATGGATGAGCATTTCAAAACCTCATCCTTTGAAAAAAATATACCCGTAAAAATGGCGCTGATTGGATTGTGGTATGTGAATTTTTTTGGCGCACAATCAGAAGCCATTCTTCCATACGACCAGTACCTGAATCGTTTTGCCGCTTATTTTCAACAAGGAAATATGGAAAGCAATGGCAAAAGTGTGGATCGCAATGGAAATAAACTTACGTACGCCTCAGGTCCTGTTATTTGGGGAGAGCCCGGAACAAACGGTCAACATGCTTTTTATCAATTGATACACCAAGGAACACTATTGATACCTTGTGATTTCATCGCACCGGCCATCAGTCATAATCCTTTAGGCGACCATCACAATAAACTGATGTCCAATTTCTTTGCACAAACAGAAGCATTGATGAATGGAAAAACGGCAGATGAAGCTTCAGCAGAATTATCGAATCTATCTGAGGAAGAAAGAAATGCATTGGTGCCTTTCAAAGTATTTGAAGGAAACAGACCAACCAATTCATTCCTCATTAAAAAGATTGATCCATTTGAATTAGGTAAACTGATAGCTGCCTATGAACACAAAATCTTTGTTCAAGGTGTAATCTGGAATATCTTCAGCTTCGACCAATGGGGCGTAGAGCTTGGAAAACAATTGGCAAACAAGATTCTTCCAGAATTGGAATCAAATGAGAAAGTAACTACACATGATTCTTCAACGAATGGGTTGATTAATCATTATCTAAGTTCAAAGAAAAAATAGATAAAAGAGAAAAGAGAAAGGAGAAAAATGAAACAGCCAAGCTCTCCTTTCTCTCTTATCTTTTATCTTTTCTCACTTGTACAAGTATCACACCATGATAATTCACGGTAGCCTTATAATCTCCGTTGAATGTACCCAGTTCTTTCTGACGCCAGACATCACGGAATGTCCAATTGCCATTCAAGCCTATCTCATTCAGATTCAACTGAAATATTGATGGCTTTTCATTTCCCCATCTGAAATAGGATGCAGGCGTTTGTCCGAAATAACCAGTATTGAAAATTCCAATCGCATAATCACCGTTTTCCAATTCCCGCTTCCAAACCTGAAATCCATCTTTCTCTAATACCAAACGGCCAGCTTTTCCCAATGGATCTTGATTGATGGCGATGACCTCATCATTCGAGAGCAGGCTCACCGTAAATGCATCCAATCGTTCGATCGGACAACCGATCAACATGGGAGAAGCAATCAGGCTGAATATGCTTACATGGCTATATTGTTCATCGGGGGTAAGCCTTGTCGGGTGCAAAACAGGTCCAATGGAAACATCTCCCAGGATCATCATGTCGGCATCGCTCCAATGCCCCGGACCTGCATAAGGCGACCATTTATCCAATGAAAATGCAGTATTGAATAGACTGGTCCAAGTATCTTTGATATCAGGGCCGGTCCTGTACATTTGAGACAAACGCATCCAATCCGTAACTCTTTCAAATGGTGCATTGTTGGAAAGACTGAATACAATATCTCTTCCTGAATTTTTCAATGCAGATGACATACGCTCTGTCGAGGCTACATCAATTCTCCAATCATACTTTAAAAAATCTACACCCCATGCTGCCATTTGACGCGCATCATTATTTTCAAATTTGTATTTTCCTATGCGACTATATGGCGGACGATTGGGCTTAAAAAGTTCATGAGTTTCACCTCCTGTAGAGTAATCTGAGGATGCTCCAACATATCCTCCATAACTGGCAATATAAGGAGTGGAATATAATCCTGCCTTTAAACCCATGGCATGTATTTGACTGATCATCCCTTTCATGTCAGGAAATTTTTCATTGGGTTGCAATGCGGTATCTGGTCCTGATCGGACTCCCATCCAGGAATCATCCACATTGATATATGACCATCCATGATCACGCAATCCTTTGTTCACCATTGCTTTGGCTGATGCCAATACTTTTTGTTGATCAATCTTGGCTTCCCAACAGTTCCATCCGTTCCAACCAATGGGAGGAGTAAGCGCAATGGTATCTCCTACTTTGATTGTAAGTTTTTTGCTTGTACTTCCCAGTTTGTTTTGGGCTTTTAACACAACATGGTAAACACCTTTTTCTGCAATTACTCCTGAAATAATTCCGGTAGATGAAGATACAGTCAAACCTTTGGGAAGTCCATCAGCACTAAATTTCATCGGACGCAAACCCGTTGAGGCAATGGTGAAAAGAAATGGATGATGTGGTGTAACACCAAATACTTTTGCAGTGTTTATTTGAGGAGTTTGCTTTGGCGAAGGCGTGAGAATATATTTTGGATCGACATTGACAGGATGCCCGGGCAGTTCATCTTTGATCAATTCAAGTTTTGCATTGGCCCAGTTACCATACGTTTTTTTATTTCCAACACCACCCACTTTATCGGTGATGAGCAAACCCAATTGTTTGATTCCTGTGAGGTTTACATCAACACAAACTGCGGGATCACCCATTTTCATATCCTTGATTTCAAAAAGAATTTTTTGATCCCCCAACACATAGAATGAAAGCGGGATGGCTGCATTGCCCATATCATCCATTCCTACTTTACATGAAAATCTCTTGGCATTTCCATTCAACATGAAAACCAATACACAAGGGGATTGAGCTCCAACACCACGAGAAAAAACTTCTTTATTGATGCGCATGGTATCATGCCCATAATTGGATTTAGCGGAAACAGGACGAATTCCCTCTGAATAGGACTGAATTTGCAAATCATCCAGGTACAGGGTTTTATTTGTTTGTGCATGCAGGTTTAAAACAGAAAAAAGAAACAAAAAGGCAAAAGAAAAAATAGAAGCTTTCATTTTCACAACAATCATAATTGACAAAAAAATAAGGGTTGGAAATCCAACCCTTATACAAATTACGAAATTTTATTCTAATGAGTTACCACTTATCTACTTGCTCATCTGCACCATTGTCGCCTGCAGAAAGATCTTCTGCTGATGGTGTTGGAGCAGCAGTTTCAGCTTCGGCTGCAGGTGCTGATGGAACTGCAGCTACAGGTGCTTCTTCAACAGATGACGATGAACCACCTTCATATCCACCTTCCCCATCTTCATCATATTCATGATTGAAAGCATCAAAATCAAAGTCTGGCATCAATTCAGTTTTTACATGATCAACAGCTTCAGACAATGCTTTCAAAAATTTATTGAAATCTTCTTTGTATAAAAAGATTTTATGACGATCGTAACCATCATCGTTAAAACGTTTCCTGCTTTCTGTGATTGTCAGGTAATAATCGTTTCCACGAGTTGTCCTTACATCAAAGAAATAGGTCCTTCTCTTGCCGGCTCTGATGCGTTTGCTATAAACGCTGTCCATCCTTTTTTCGTTATTGTCGTAAGCCACGATCTTTAATTTTAGGTTTTAGTTAGATTGGTACCCTACGAAGATAATTTTTTTTTTGACTTGGCAAAATTTATGTAAGAATTTTTGAGATGAATTTTCATTGAGAAACAATTAGTTAGGAATACAGTGGAAGAGTGGAACAGTGGAAAGGTGGAAGAGTTGAAAGGTGGAAGAGTGGAAAGGTGGAAGAGTGGAAAGGTGGAAGAGTGGAAAGGTGGAAGAGTGGAAGAAGCAATTAGGCAATCATTCCACCCTTCCACTGTTCCACTGTTCCACTCTTCCACTATGCATTCCCCTGCATCTTCAACAAATTGGCATAATAGCCATTGAGCCTGATCAATTGATCATGTGTACCTTGTTCAGTGATCATACCGTCTTCGAATACAATAATCTGATCAAAGGTAAAACTGGGAAATATGCGATGGGTGATGATCAAAGCAGTTCTTTCTTTCAAATATTCATTGAGACTACTTGCAATGCGGTATTCAGTTTTTGCATCAACCGCACTTAAGCAATCATCAAAAATCAATAATTGGTTTTCCTTTGCCAATGCCCTCGCAATTGATACGCGCTGCTTTTGTCCGCCCGATAAAGTAACACCTCGTTCTCCAATCATGGTATCAAATCCATTCGACAATGATTCAATTTCAGGCAGAATAGCAGCTTTTTCAGCTGCATCCTTTGCCTTATGCAGACTCTTGTCGGAAGTACTGAAATTTATATTGTTTTCAATCGTATCACTGAATAAAAAAACATCCTGAGGCACATAACTTACAAGTGAACGAAGTTGCTCAAGGTCGTACGTTTTGAGTTCCTGGCCATTAACCAGCAAAGAACCTGATGTCGGGTCATACATTCGTAACAGCAATTGTGCAACAGAAGATTTGCCACATCCAGTCTTACCAATCAAAGCTACTTTTTCACCTTGTTTAATTTTAATATTCAAATCCTTCAATGCGTGTATGCCCGTGTGGGGATAAATGAAATCAACATGTTGAAGTTCAATCTCATGAATGGTATTGATTGATACAGGTTGAGCCGGACTTGCAATATCTGGAATGATGTCAAGGAATTCATTTAATCTTTTCTGCGATGCTGCAGCACGTTGAATATTTGTTGCCACCCACCCTATGGCAGATACAGGGAATGTGAGCATATTGATGTAAATCACAAACTCAGCAATCGTTCCAGAGGAAATGCGATGTTCCAATTGATATATTGACCCAATATAGATTGTCAATAAGGTACTCAATCCAATCAATAAACCGATTGCAGGAAAATAGATAGCCTCTGCGGTTGAAAGTGATAATCCACTTTTTCGATATGCTTCGCTTTCCTTTTCAAAGAACATGGAAGATATCTTTTCCTGGGCATACGATTTCAAAACTCGTATACCAGAGTAAGACTCTTGTGCAGTTGAAGTCAAGTCACTCAATTGCGCCTGTATTCCTTCGCTTTTTTTGTTAATATACATATTCACATAATACATTGCCACAACCAGGATAGGTAATGGCGACAATACATACAATGAAAGCATGGCGTCTTTTCTGAACATGTAAAACAAGCTGACGCTGATGAGTATAGTCAGATTTACCAGATACATCAATGCAGGTCCTGTATACATGCGAACCCTAGATACATCTTCAGTCATTCTGCTCATGAGGTCTCCGGTGCTATGCGTCTTGTAAAAAGCGGTGTCCAACTTCTGATAATGCGTGTACACCTCGTTTTTCTGATCGTATTCAATATGTCGACTCATCACAATGATGGTTTGTCGCATGAGAAACATGAAAAATCCTCTTAACAAGGCAAATGCCAGCAAGAGTAGTCCACACAACATGACAAGGGTTCCAAAATCAATATGCATGCTATGAAAAGCATCTATGCACCATTTCACCAATGGATCAAAGAAAACCTTTTCTGTGTGCATATTTCCCGAACCAATTGCTTGCTGCACCTGGTCTACCACAAAGCCAGTTAGTTGTGGGGCTAGTATGCCAAAATAATTGGAGATGATGATGAATATGACGCCAAGACTCATTCTCCATCGGTATTTCCAGAAATATGTATTGAGTGAAAGGAGGCTGCGCATGATGTAAAGATAAGAAGGTTGAGAGAGGTTAAGGGAGGTTAAGGGAGGTTAAGGGAGGTTAAGGGAGGTTAAGGGAGGTTAAATATTTCTCTTAACCTTTCTCAACCTCCCTTAACCTTTCTCAACTTGTAATTTAACAAAGGGCATCAAACAATATCTCCACTGGATGTAATGCAACTTCATGAACACCATCTTTGATCTGATGGCGACAAGAAATACCGGATGCCGCAATGATGGTATTGGGGTTTTTATTTCGAATGGCCGGAAAAAGCACCAACTCTCCTACTTTTTGTGAAACCTCAAAATGTTCGTTTTCATACCCAAAGGAACCAGCCATGCCACAGCAACCTGAAGGAATTTCTTCCAATTCAAAATTCTCAGGAAAAGAAAGTATAAAAGCTGAATAACTGGAAGAGGAAAGTACTTTCTGATAACAATGTGCATGCAGCAGAATCGATTTTTTTTCTTTGGTGAAAAGATTACGAGAGATATACCCAGATTGCATTTCACGATATAGAAATTCCTCAATAGTAAACGTATGACAAGCCAATTCAGTAGCTTTTTCACGTAGCTCTTTTCCTGCCAGATCCTTGTATTCATCACGAATGGTAAGAATTGCTGAAGGTTCAATGCCAATCAAGGGAGATTCTTTAGAAACCAAAGGAGAAAGATATGCGATGTTCTTTCTAATGATCTGTGTGGCTTGTTTCAAAAAGCCTTTCGACAAATACGATCGTGCACTTTCAAGATGGGTTGGCATGATGACTTCGTAGCCCAACTTCTCCAGCAATGCAACCGTTTTTTGTCCGATGGAAGTATCCAGGTAATCCGTGAATTCATCACAGAACAACATCACTTTCTTTCCATTCGTTTTATAAGGAGTTCTTTTATCAAACCACTTTCTCAAGGATACCCTGCTCAATGCAGGAATGCTGCGATCTGGATGAAATCCAATCAATTTATTCATCAGTTTCCTGAAAGGTGCAAACCCAATGATGGAATTATACAACCCAGGGGCCACCGAAGCCATTTTCATTTGTTCCGTGAAACCAGCTATCAATCTAGCTCTCAGAGGAACACCTTTTTTGTCATAATATTGTTGTAGAAATTCAGCCTTCATTTTGGTGATATCGACACCAGAAGGACAATCCACTTTACACCCTTTGCAACTGAGGCATAGGTCCATTACTTCCTTGATCTCGTCGTGCGACAGCGGAGCAGCATCACTGGGATCGCTTAGAAATTGTCGCAACATATTGGCCCTGGCCCGGGTGGTATCAAATTCATTGCGTGTAGCCATATAGCTGGGGCACATCAATCCTTTGGAAACTGCGCTGCGCCTGCAATCTCCCGACCCAGAGCATTTTTCTGCCAGTCGCAACATACCTCCTTCTTCACTAAAATCAAAATAGGTATTCAGTTGAACATCCTGCGTATTCTGTGTTATGCGCAGGTGTTGATCCATTGGAGGAGTATTCACAATTTTACCTGCATTGAAAATATAGGAAGGGTCGAAAATTTCTTTTACATGTTTGAACAAGTTCACAACCTCTTCTCCCATGACGGTGGAAATAAATTCACCACGCAATCTTCCATCGCCATGTTCTCCGGATAAGGATCCCTTGTATTTTTTTACCAAATGAGCCGTGTGATGCAAAATGGATCTGAAAGTTTTCAAACCATCAGCAGATTTCAAATTGATGATAGGTTCCACATGCAGTTCGCCTGCACCCGCATGGGCATAAAATGAAGCGGTAACGCCGTGTTCATCCAGGATCTGTTGAAGTTCTTCTATGTAGTTGGGCAGCTCATTGGGTGCAACTGCACAATCTTCAATGAGGTTGACAGGTTGCCCATCTCCAGGCATATTGCGAAGGAGTCCCAACCCAGCTTTGCGCAGATCCCAGGCCAGGACTGCATCTTTGTTGAAGAGAATTGGAAAGGCATATCCCAGACCGGCATCTTGCAGATCCTGTACCAGCTTTTGAGCCATGGTCAAAACGGTTTCTTGATCATCATCCATGAATTCAACCATGAGAATCGCATCAGGGTCACCAATCACGAATGCACGATTTTTCTGAAAATGTGGGTGCCCAATGGTGAAGTCCATGATACGTTTATCCACTAGCTCAGAAGCCATGATGGGGTGCTGCATGGCAACATTGTTGGCCAGCAAAGATTCACGAATGGATGTGCAATGAATGCAAACCAATGCGGCCTCTTTTGGTGGAAGAGGAAGCAGATTGAATTTGATGGCGGTAATGATGACCAGGGTTCCTTCAGAACCAGCAATCAGTTTGCAAATATTATAAAGATTGTTGTATGAAGCAAGCAGT
>CANFHO010000051.1 GCA_947447005.1 Chitinophagaceae bacterium | reverse complement strand
TTGATCTTTTGTACATTATATCTGAAGCTGTAATTGAAGGTATGAAGGTCAAAAAACAATCCAAACGCATCGGATTCCATTGGATTTCCATATTCTTTTCTTTGATTATCCTGATATGCAAGATCTACGTGCAGCGTTCCATTGTTTAATATGAAATAATTATTTGAAATCAGCTTGTAATGAGTAACTCCCTGATGTGGCACACCAATTTGCCTGCCTTTCAATTCATCCTCTGTAGCAGTTATATCAACATTGTTTTTATTCACGTAAGTAAATCTTCCCAATGCATCTCTTTCACCTTCAACCAAATTCAATGTATTGTTGAAACTACTTAGTGTGAGATGCGAATGACCCCAACTTTTATTCAAACCCATGAAAAAATATCCATCACGCTCACGAAATCCGGAATTGTAGACTTTTCCGTCGTACTTGTTTTGATAGTTACCTGCCGACTTACCCGTTATTCTTCCGGACCATTGGAATCCATTTCGGTATCCTGTATTGGACAAGGAGTATCCATACAATTTATTATTTGATTGGTAATTTGAAACAAATTGGGTATTTACATCATCTGTAGATAATAATTTAGGAGGAAGAAAATTCAAAACCCCGGCTATGCCATCAGAGCCATAGATGAGGCTCCCAGGGCCTTTCACGATCTCAACCCGATCCACACCATATTCATCCATTTCGATACCATGCTCATCACCCCATTGTTGTCCTTCCTGACGAATGCCATTATCCAATGTAATGACACGATTATACCCCAAACCCCTGATGACAGGTTTTGAAATGGAAGCACCAGACGTAATCTGGCTTACTCCTGGAACATTTTTTAAGGCATCAATGAGATTAGTCGCAGAATTTTGACTGAAATTATTTCGGTCGATTGACTTAACGATGATCGGACTCAATTTCAATTCAGTGGAACGTGTAACCCCAGTTACAATCACTTCAGTAAGCTCATTGTTTGCTGCAATAAGTGAAAAATCTACAATCGTATCTTTTTGTATTTTAATGTTACTGATGATGGTTTTATATCCTACAGAACTCACTTCAATCAAGTATTGACCAGGCTTCAGCGAATTGATTTGATACTTCCCGTTGCCATCAGATGTCACCCCTGTTTTCAACACAGACATATAAACTGAAACCCCTTTTAACTTTTCACCATTGGATGCATCTGTAATCTTGCCAGATATGTTTACCTGACCATGCACATTGAAAAAAGAAATGAGGAGTACAATAAAGTATATGAATTTCTTATGCCTCATATGATAATCTATAGAACGAAGCTAAAAATAGATTTTAATATTTGCAACAATATTGCAAATATTTTAAAACCGTTCTATGATACCAGCAATACCTTGTCCCCCGCCCACACAGGCTGAAACCATGCCGTAACGCTTGCCCAGTCTTTGCAAATCACCGAGTATCTGCACAGTCAACTTGGCTCCTGTACAACCTAAAGGATGACCCAATGCAATGGCACCGCCATTGATATTGACTTTTGTTTGATCTAGTCCCACCTCATTGATTACTGCCAAAGATTGTGAAGCAAATGCCTCATTCAACTCAATCAAGTCAATATCATTTATCGACATTCCGGCCATCTTCAATACTTTGGGAATGGCTACAATCGGACCAATACCCATCACTCTGGGGTCAACACCAGCCACAGCACTGTGAACCAATCTACCAATAGGTTGTATTGCAAGTTCTTTTACCATTTGTTCACTCATCACAATCACAAAAGCAGCACCATCACTGGTTTGGGAAGCATTTCCAGCGGTAACAGTTCCATTTACAGCAAAAGCTGGTTTCAACTTAGCCAAACTTTCCAGGCTGGTATCAACTCTTACTCCCTCGTCTGTATCAACTACAAAAGATCGTTTTAGTTTTTTTCCATGATCATCCAGATATACTTCATTGACTGTAATTGGAAGAATGCCCGACTTAAAATGGCCTTGTTGTATGGCGGTCATTGCTTTTTGATGAGAAGCAAATGCAAAAGCATCCTGCGCTTCGCGCGAAATATGATAATCTTTTGCAACCGCTTCAGCAGTTAATCCCATGTTCAAATAATAATCAGGTTCTGTTGTTGCAATAGAATAGGATGGAACGGTCTTCCAACCAGAAGTAGGAACAAATGACATGCTTTCCACTCCTCCGGCAATAATACAGTCAGCCATGCCCGATCTGATTTTAGCAGTTGCCATGGCAATGGTTTCCAAACCGGATGCACAATAGCGATTGACCGTAATACCCGGAGCCTGATGTCCCAAAGCCCTTGCTGCAATGATTCTACCAACCTGTAAACCCTGCTCAGCCTCAGGAACCGCATTGCCTACAAATACATCGTCTATACGCAATTTATCCAATTGTGGAACTGTTTTGATCAACTCCTGAATCACCTCAATAGCCAGATCATCCGGACGAGTAAAACGAAAACCACCTTTCTTGGACTTGGTTACTGCTGTACGTAAACCTGCAACGATATATGATTCCTGCATAAAAAAGAATTTGGGGTTAATCAAATTTACGGAATTAAGAGCAAGAGATGATGATATGCATCATGTTCAATGGTTGCCCGAAACTAAAAATGAAGAAGGATACTCTTTTAATGAATAAAAGAAACAACGTATAAAGTAAAAAGTGAATGTTTTACCTTCGCGACATGTATTCTCAGATCAGAAGAATGCTTTTCATGCTGGATGCAGAAAAAGCGCACTATATTTCGATGAATTTGCTCAAGTTTGCTTGCAGCATATATCCTATTCGTATGTTGATTCGCAAGGCATACTCTCCTGACAATACCCATTTGAATACAAAGTTGTTTGGATTGACTTTCAAAAATCCCGTAGGATTGGCAGCTGGGTTTGATAAAAACGCTTCCTATTTAAGAGAATTGGAATGCCTGGGATTTGGACATGTTGAAATCGGAACGGTGACACCCATTCCACAAGCAGGAAATGAAAAACCAAGGCTCTTTCGTTTGCCGGCTGATAAGGCGTTGATCAATAGAATGGGATTCAACAATGATGGTGTGCAAGCCATTAAAAGAAGGCTCAAAGAATGGAAAGAAAAAAATAAAGATATTCCATCAGGTGAAAGAATAATCATTGGAGGAAACATTGGAAAGAATAAAATAACACCCAATGAGGATGCTTGGAAGGATTATGAAATTTGCTTCAATGAGCTCTTTGATGTAGTTGATTATTTTGTTGTGAATGTAAGCTCTCCAAATACTCCTGGACTACGAGCTTTACAAGATAAAGACTCACTTCTAAAAATATTTAGCGTACTCAAGGCCAACAATGATAAACATCCACATCCCAAACCCATTCTGCTGAAAATAGCCCCTGATCTGGAATTAGAGCAATTGCAAGATATTGCATCGTTGTGCAATGAAATAAAACTCGATGGAATAGTATCATCCAATACAACCATTTCTAGAGAAAATCTGTCTCATGTATCCACCCAAAAATCACATCAGATTGGAGCAGGTGGGTTGAGTGGGGCGCCGCTGAAAGAAAAAGCCGATCAGGTTTTAAACACACTGATTGAGATGACTGGAAACAACATCCCATTCATTGCAAGTGGTGGTATTTTCACATCAGACGATGCAAACAGGAAAATCAATATGGGTGCAGATTTGGTACAAGTATGGACAGGCTTCATTTACGAAGGACCTGGAATTGTAAAGAACATTTGTAAAAATATAATAGTTAAATAAATGACATCCCTATTTACTGCAGACTCACTAATCAGTCTTGTTACATTGGCTCTACTGGAAATTGTTTTAGGAATTGACAATGTAATATTTGTATCCATCTTAATGGGAAGAATTGAAGACAATAAAAAATTATTGTCAAGAAGACTATGGATGATTTTTGGCATCATCATGCGTGTAGGTTTGTTGTTGGCACTTGGTTGGCTGGTTCAAAATGGCAACAAAGAATTATTTGGCCTCAATATCAGCAACAGGCATATTGGATTCAACTTGAGAAATGTGATATTATTTGGCGGAGGCATATTCCTCTTATACAAAACGGTAAAAGAAATTCATGAGAAACTGGAAGGCGAAGAGGAAATTCATTTGCAAGGAAAGAAAAAAAATGCTTCGTTCGCAAGCCTTATGTTGCAGATTGTCATCATAGACATGGTATTTTCATTTGACAGTATCATTACAGCAGTGGGTATGGCTCAACACGTTGAAGTCATGATCGTGGCTGTAGTGATCGCGATGATCATTATGTTTTTCTTTTCAGAAAAAATTTCAACCTTCATACACAAGCATCCAACTTTAAAAATGCTGGCATTGTCGTTTCTATTGATGGTAGGATTCAGCTTATTCTTCGAAGGTATGCAACCTATTCATGGAAGTCATATTGAAAAGGGGTACATCTATTTTGCAATGATGTTCTCTTTTGGCGTGGAATTGTTAAACATGCGGATGATCAGAAAGTCTAGACAAGTGAAGCCTGTGGAATTACACGAACCGCTGCCGCCAAAAGAATAGCATCAAATATTCATCAGTACAGCCCCTACAACGCCAGCCGTTTCTGTCCTTAACCTGGAATTCCCAAGGCTGACGGGCTCGAATCCTTTTTCAATGGCTTGCAGTATTTCCTGGTTGGTGAAATCACCTTCGGGACCTATTAACAATAGCATGTCAGCTTCGATTTTATGCAAGACTGTTTTTTCTTCTTCCAGACAATGTGCTATATATTTTTTTTCTTGGGTTGCGTCTGATAAAATCTTCTCAAATGCAGATGGAGATTGCAATACAGGCATCCAATATTGTTTAGATTGAAGACCCGCACTAACCACAATTTGTTTCATCCTATCTTCTCTAAAATGAATTCTCTCTGTTCTCTCAGAAATCATAGGTATGATTTCTGTAATACCAATTTCAGTAACTTTCTCTAACATCCATTCAAACCTTGCAGCATTTTTCAAAATGGATATCGCCAATACTTTTTTGTACACAGGAGGAAGATGTTCAATCTTATGTTCAACAGAAACCGATAAAACTTTTTTATCTGCACGAACTATAACTGCCTCTGCGCTGCAACCCAAGCCATCAATAAGGGTGATTTTTTCTCCCACTTCCATGCGCAACACTTTAACAACATGCCTGTGCATGTCATCATCCATTTCAATATTACCTTCTGCTTTTTTCAAACCTGCATAATAAAAGAAGGGCATCTCTTGCATATGCTGAATTATCAATCTGTTTATTAAAAAGGAGTATCGTCAGATAAAGGATTGTCGTTCATGCGACTCCCTTTTTGAATGAAGAGTCGAGCACCATTATCATCAGAAACTGGCTTCCAGTTTCCGCCAGATGGGGAGCTGCTTCCATTGGAAGATGAACCAAATGCATCAAGACTTTCCGCTTCATAGAACTTCTGAATTTCAAGAACTGCTTTGAGTTTTATATTCTCGAGAGAACCATTTCTGTGCTTTGCGATTTTCACATATACATCACCTTTTGTATCTTCTCCCATATCATTGGTCGTGATATCATAATAATCTGGTCGATACAAGAACATAACCATATCAGCATCCTGTTCAATGGCACCCGACTCACGGAGATCAGACAATTGAGGAACCTTATTTGAATCCTTTCTTTTCTCTACTTCCCTGCTCAACTGACTCAGTGCAATGATAGGCACCTGAAGTTCTTTAGCCAATTGTTTGAGATTACGGGAAATAGTACTGATTTCCTGTTCACGGTTTGTATTCTTGTTTTCGCTGGTACCACTCATCAATTGCAGATAATCGATCAAAATCAAACCAACATTGTGTTTATTTTTCAATCTTCGGCACTTTGCTCTTAATTCAAAGATGTTCAGGGCTGCAGAATCGTCTATAAAAATATTTGCATTGGCAAGAGGCTCAATTCCTTTTTTGTACAACTGTTGCATTTCATGATCTTCCATTCTGCCACGTGAAATTTTTTCTAAGCGAATTTCGCTTTCAGCAGAAAGGATACGTTGCACCAATTGCGCAGAGCTCATCTCCAGGCTGAAAAAAGCCACTGGAGTAGGTTTGGTAGGATGCATGGCAGCATTTCGGGCAAGGTTCAATGCAAATGCTGTTTTACCCACAGATGGACGAGCAGCGAGGATAATCAAATCAGATGGTTGCCAACCATAGGTTGTACGGTCTAGGGTTGGAAATCCAGCCGGAACCCCTGTCATATCTTCATTACGGGTACGCATCTCATCAATGCGTGTAACAGTTTGCATCACCACTTTACTCAGGGTATCAAATTCTTTCTTAAGATGACCGTTGGTGATATCGAATAATTTAGACTCTGCACTGTCCAATAAATCGAAAACATCTGTTGAATCTTCATATGCCTCACTGATCACTTCACTGCTCACACGAATCAATTCTCTTTGGATATGTTTTTCCAGGATGATACGACCATGTGCTTCAATATTGGCTGCTGATACAACAGAGTTTGTGAGTTTTGAAATATAATAAGGCCCACCCACCTGGTCAAGTGCTGACATAGACCTCAATTCTTCAACCACGGTGAGCAAATCGACTGGCTTGTTTTCAGCACTCAATTGCATGATGGCACGAAAAACCACTTGATGGGATTCAACGTAAAAACATTCTGGTTTAAGAAAATTTGCAATTTGGTCAAAAGCAGTTTTTTCCAACATCAATGCACCCAAAACTGCTTCTTCCAATTCTCTGGATTGTGGCGGCACCTTTCCAAATGCAACTGTACTAAAATCAGGGGTATTTTTTCTCCTGTTTCTCCTATCGGTATTCCTGTTCGTCGTATCCATCTTTTCTCACTTAAGTAGTTTTGGTTAAGGCTTGCAACATGGCAATCAACCCTGACAGCGAATATACCAAGCATGAATTACTCTTTCTCATTTTAAATTAATATTAATTGGAAACACGGAATCCACAAACAAATTAACACCGAAACCGGGGTTTTCCACGCGACAGTTGCAGTAATTAACAGATTGATGGGAGTTGTTGACAAGATGAGGCAGGGAGGCAAGGAGGCAATGAGGGGGTGAAAAAAGAAAAGATAAGGAAGAATGTATGTAATAGAAATGCGAAAGACTTTATTGCAATTTTTCTTTCTTCTCTTTTCTCCTTTCTCCTTTCTCTTTTCGCTTTTCTCTTTGCCTCTTTGCCTCCTTGCCTTTTCCCTTTTTTCAATACCTTTGCACCCACTCAACCAACTGCAAATGACGATATCTTACAAATGGCTGATGGATTATTTCAGCGAGCCGATTGAACCGGAAAAACTAATGTTGATCCTGAATTCCATCGGATTGGAAGTAGAAGGATTTGAGGCATACGAAGAAGTTAAGGGTAACCTCGCTGGTCTGGTAACCGGTGAAGTTCTAACCGTTGAAAAACATCCCAATGCTGATAAGCTTTCCGTTACCACAGTTCATGTAGGTGGTGATTCCCCTCTTCAGATTGTATGCGGCGCACCGAATGTAGCGGTAGGGCAGAAAGTGATAGTTGCTACCGTTGGTACAACCATTTACCCAACCCAGGGCGAGCCACTCACCATGAAGGCCATGAAGATCCGTAGCATTGAAAGCTTTGGGATGATTTGTGCTGAAGATGAAATTGGATTGGGAACCGATCATAGCGGCATTAAAATCCTGGATACAGAAACACCTGTTGGAATCGCTGTTGCATCATTGTATAACCCATACGAAGATCATATCATTGAAATCGGACTAACACCAAATCGCAGTGATGCCATGAGTCATCTCGGTGTTGCAAGAGATATCTGTAGCTGGCTGAACCACCATGAAGGAACCCATATCAAACCCATTATCAAACATTCAGGAATTATAAACCCTACAGGCAACTCTTGCCCTATTGAGGTAATTATCGAAAATGAAAATGATTGTCCAAGATATACTGGTATTCTAATCAATGATGTTCAGGTTTCTGACGCACCAACCTGGATGCAAAACAGATTAAAATCCATAGGTCAGCGATCTATCAATAACATAGTTGATATCACCAACTATATACTTCATGATACAGGGCAACCCCTTCATGCATTTGATGCTGACAAAATAAAAGGCAAAAAAGTAAGGATAAAAAATCTGCCTGAAGGAACATCATTTATTGGACTTGATGAAAAGGAAAGAAAATTAGAATCAAGTGATTTGATGATCTGCGATGGCGAAAGCACTCCATTGTGCATGGGTGGAGTATTTGGTGGCAATAACAGTGGTGTAACAGCATCAACTAAGAATATATTTCTTGAGAGCGCGTGGTTCCATCCGGTAAGCATTAGAAAAAGTTCATTTAAACATCAGCTAAGAACAGATGCTGCAACCCATTTTGAAAAAAGTGTGGACATCGGTCAAACATTGGAAGTCTTAAAACAAGCAGCATCATTGATTTGCCTGCATGCTGATGGCAAGATGAATACTGATTCAATTGACATCTATCCAGGAAAGAAATCAGCCCCAAGCATCAAACTGGAATATGCGTACCTGAAAAAAATGAGTGGAAAAGCATATTCACCAACCACTGTCAAAAATATTCTCAGTGATATGGGTTTCAAAATAACAGAAGACCATGAAACATACATCATCGTTGAGGCCCCAACACATAAAACGGATGTAAACATACCAGCCGACTTAGTGGAAGAAATCATGCGAATTGATGGATTTGACAATATTGAAATACCATCCAGAATTACGATATCTCCCTCTGTTTCAGGAGAGAACAGAGATATTCAATTAAGAGAGAAACTCTCCTCCGTGTTGGTAGGACATGGATTCAATGAAATGCTCAACAATTCCATAACACATAGTGCAAACTATTCTGATGAGGAGTTGAAAGTGGCAGTAAGAATGCTGAATAATCTTAGTGCTGAGTTGGATACGTTGAGATTGAGCATGCTTGAAACCGGGCTTCAAACAGTTGCAAGAAACCTCAATCACCGAAATGATGATCTTAAATTATTTGAATTCGGAAGAACATATTCAAAGAATGAATCTGCCTATGCAGAAGAAGATCATCTTGCATTATTTGTAACAGGAAAAGTGGCTGAAGCATCCTGGAACAAAAAAGAAGATCCGGCAGATTTGTACTATATAAAAGGGATTTTACAATCACTACAAAAACAATCGGCAATAGGTGAAATCATTTTTGAAAGTGCAGCACATCCCCGTTATGAATTTCTCTTGGAAGGAAAAGTGAATGGAGTGCATGTGGTATCCATCGGAAAACCATCCGATGTATTGATGAAAAAATTTGATATCAAATCCAATGTGATTTTTCTTGACATTCGTTGGTCAAATTGGGTAACTGCCTCTTTGTCAAAAAATGTGAGATACAAGGAAATATCAAAATTTCCTGCTGTTCAACGTGATTTGTCGTTTGTCATAGACCGAAAAGTAGCTTACGCTGAAATTGAGACCATGATTCTTTCTTTAGGAATCAAATCCATGAAGTCATTCCGACTTTTTGATATATTTGAAAGTGACAAATTGGGTAAAGAGAAGCGTTCCATGGCCATGAATTTTACGTTCCAGGATGAAACCAAAACCCTGAAAGATGAAGACATTGACCAATGGATGAGCAAAATCACAAGGAATATAGAAACAAAATTGGAGGCGGAGATCAGAAAATAGCAATGTTACCAAAGCCGGAATATATCATTAGAATCGAAAACAAGATCAATCAAGTGATTGACCGATATGGTTTATTGAAAAAAGAAAATGAAGAACTGAGTAATAAATCCAGCATCAAAGACGAAGAAATAGCATCCTTAAAAAAAAGAGTTAAAGAGCTGGAATTGAATTTGGAAAATGAAAAGGGTAAAACAAAGGTAGATACCGGACTGGGAAAACCTGAGTTGGAAAAAAAGATCAACGAATATATCAAAGAAATTGATCGATGTATGGCAATGTTAGGAGAGCAAGACTAAACACGTTTTATCATCCTAACCGCAATAACCTCTTCACCTTGTGAACATTCCAATGTATAAACTCCATAAGGAAGATCGTTCAAGCCATCCCAGTGGATATACTTATTGCCAGTAATGATCTTTTTTTCTGTAACACAGCAAATCTTTCCATCTTCATTGCGTAAAGCAACTTTAATAGGCGTGGAAAGAGCTTCCTCAACCTCAAGAATTACGTTATCAATAAAAGTTGCAGTTCTTGATTTTACAAACATAACAATGCTGGTTTTGGTTACTTTTAACTGAATTACGTATTTTCACTTATAATGTTAGTGAATAATTTGTGTATAAATATAATAAATAGTTATAAAAATGCAAAATTTTATCCCAATAAATATTGTTGTTGGCGACAGGACCTACCGGATCAAGGTTAATCAGGACGATGAAATGAAGGTAAAGGGTATTGCGCAACAACTGAATGAGCAGTTGTCTAATTTCAAGGCGAAATATGCAGGAAAAGACATGCAGGACTATCTTGCGATGGTACTTTTGTGGTATGTTTCAGAACAACCAAGTCTGGCAAACGATGCAACAATACCCAATATTGAGCATTTACTCAATGACATGGAAAGCAGTTTAGACGAGGTGCTGGAAAGCTAGCCCCCTTCTCCAAACTGACACTTTATGGCTACTTTTCGTTAACTTCGCTGCTATTGCCCCGTATGAAGTCATTCGAAGGGATTGATTATGAAACAGAAAAAAACAATTATTCATGGAATCGCAACTCATTATACCCATCATAACCGGGATCGTAGCCATATTGGCGGGTCTGGGACTGGGTAAGATTATTTTCGCTAAAGACACCGGAGCTAAGGTGGAAGAAGCAAGAAAACAGGCAGCACAAATATTGGCAGATGCAGAGGTAAAGACAGAGAACCTGAAGAGAGAAAGGATGCTTGAGGCAAAAGAGAAATTTGTACAACTCAAAGCAGATCACGACAGGGAATTGTTGGAAAAGAATAAAAAAATCAACGACTCTGAAAACCGCATCAAACAAAAAGAACAAAGCCTCAACACAAAGACTGAGTCGCTTGACAAACAAATCAAGGAAAACGACACAATCAAAGAGCACCTGAACAGGCAGATTGAGATTGTTAATCAAAAAAGAACGGAACTGGAAAAGCACCAGGAAGAACATATCCGTAAGCTTGAAAAAATTGCTGGTTTGAGTGCAGAAGATGCCAAAGCGCAACTCATTGAAAGTCTTAAGCAGGAAGCACAAACGAGAGCTTTGTCATTGCAGCAGGAAATCATTGAAGATGCAAGACAAAAAGCAAACAAGGAAGCAAGAAAGCTGATCATACAATCTATTCAACGCACAGCAGCAGAGCAAACCATTGAAAATACGGTAACTGTATTCCAACTGGAAAGCGATGAAATCAAGGGACAAATTATTGGCCGTGAGGGTCGTAATATCCGTGCCATTGAAGCTGCAACGGGTGTTGATTTAGTGGTAGATGACACACCAGAAGCAATTGTACTTTCATCATTTGATCCATTGCGTCGTGAAATTGCCCGTTTGGCATTGCAACGACTGGTAACGGATGGTAGAATCCACCCTGCGAGAATTGAGGAAGTGGTTGAAAAAACACGCAAACAACTCGAAGAGCAAGTGATGGAAATTGGTGAAAGGACCATCATAGAATTGGGTATCCATGGTCTTCACAAGGAATTGGTAAGAGTTGTAGGTAAGATGCGTTTCCGTTCTTCCTATGGACAAAACCTTTTAATGCATAGCCGTGAGGTCGCCAACCTTTGTGGTATCATGGCAGCAGAATTGGGAATGAATCCAAAACTCGCTAAAAGAGCTGGTCTTCTTCATGATATAGGCAAGGTACCTGATGAGGAAACTGAACTGAGCCATGCACTTTTAGGTGGCAAACTCGCAGAGAAATATGGTGAGAACCCTGCTGTGGTGAATGCCATTGCAGCCCATCATGATGAAACTGAAATGCAATATGTGATTTCCCCTATCGTACAGGCTTGCGATGCCATCAGTGGTGCACGCCCAGGAGCCCGTAGGGAAATCATGCAACAATACATCCAGCGTATTAAAGACCTTGAAAATCTGGCGCTTACATACAATGGTGTGGAAAAAGCATATGCCATTCAAGCCGGTAGAGAGCTGAGGGTTATTGTGGAAGCCGATAAGGTTTCAGATAGCGACAGTGAAAAACTGAGTTTTGAAATGGCCCAAAAAATACAGACCGAAATGACCTATCCCGGACAAATTAAGGTAACCGTGATCAGGGAAAAGAGGACTGTAAATGTTGCCAGATAGGTTGTAGGTTGTAAGTTTCAGGGCTTACAACATACAAACACTAACATACAACACAGAACTTAGAACTTTTATTTTGCTTAAATCCGAAATACTCTTACCTTCGCACTCCTAATTTTTAGTTATGAACCAAGCTATAGCATTTGTACACGAGCAGTTGACCCCTGTCAACAATTTCCCAAAGTTCAAAGCCGGAGACAATGTCACCGTTAACTATAAGATCATTGAAGGAAACAAGGAAAGGATCCAGAGCTTCAAAGGCGATGTGATCAAACGTCAAGGTCAAGGCGGAACTGCAACTTTTACCGTAAGAAAAATTTCTGATGGTATTGGTGTTGAAAGAACATTCCCTGTATCCTCTCCAAATATTGAGTCTGTAACCCTCAATAAAGTAGGTAAGGTACGTCGCGCCAAACTTTTCTTCCTTAGAACAAGAAGTGGTAAAAGCGCTAGGATTAAGGAAAAAAGAGTTAGATGATACCTACTCAAAAATATTTGTTAATCCCGCCTGGTGCGGGATTTTTTTTGTCCCTTTCCGCAGGGTTGCCGTTAAAAACCATTAAATTTGTTTTATATTAAAAACTAAGATTATGTTATTCAATAGCGCGTTTTTGCTTGCCATGCCAGGTGGTTCAGAGTGGATCTTTATTGTTCTTGCTGTATTGATTATGTTTGGTGGTCGTAAGATTCCTGAATTCATGAAGGGCCTCGGTAAAGGTATTCGCGAATTCAACGATGCAAAGTCCAACGTGAAAAAGGAAATTGAAGAAGGAATGCAGGAGAAAGACAAACCTGCAAGCCAAGCGTAAAAGCTTATTCCTTATTTTTCAGGACACTCAATTATTGGTTTGTATATACATCGATCCATAAGGGATCTCCATACCTCTTTGGGTAATGGGGAGTTAACCTGTACAAGTTTGATTGAATCTTATTTAGATAAGATTCAATCAACTGCGCGGCTCAATGCCTTCATTCAAATTTTTGGCAACGAGGCATTGAGCCGCGCGGCAGAACTTGATTCCAAAAAAGACCGCCCTGCCAGCTGGGGGAAATTGTATGGTGTTGTCATAGGCATCAAAGATGTTTTATGCTTTAAAGGTCATACTGTTTCAGCCGCATCCAACATACTGAAAGTTTATACAGCGATATACAACGCAACTGCCATTCAAAGACTGATAGACGAAGATGCCATCATCATTGGAAACCTCAATTGTGATGAATTTGCGATGGGATCGTCTAATGAAAATTCATCATACGGAAATGTACTCAACGCGATAGATGAATCCAGGGTTCCTGGTGGTTCGTCCGGTGGCTCAGCGGTTGCTGTTCAGGCCGATCTCTGCATGATAAGCCTTGGATCTGATACAGGAGGCTCTGTTCGACAACCAGCAGATTTTTGTGGAATTATAGGAATGAAACCCGGATATGGTCGCATTTCAAGATATGGGCTGCTCGCATATGCTTCATCCTTCGACCAAATAGGAGTTTTTTCAAAAAATATCGCTGATCTGGCATTGACGCTCTCAGTGATCTCAGGAAAAGATGAATTTGATAGTACCTGTTCTATAGCTGAAGTTCCTGATTATAGCAATCTCCTTTCAACGGATAAAAAATTTAAAATTGCATATTTCCCTCAAAGCCTGGAACACACTTCTCTTGATCCGGAGATCAGAAGCGGGATTCTAAAATTGATGGAAACATTGAAGTTACAAGGTCACTCTCTCGAGGCGGTAGACTTTTCATACCTGGATCATATCGTTCCTGCATATTATGTTTTAACTACCGCAGAAGCCTCGTCAAATCTCTCCCGTTATGATGGCGTGAAATTTGGATACAGAACTCCTGCCCAAGTATCAGACCTGCAGGAATTGTATAGAAAGACCCGTTCTGAGGGTTTTGGCAAAGAAGTGCAACGCAGAATCATGCTTGGCACATTTGTTTTAAGTACCGGCTATTATGATGCTTATTATGCCAAGGCACAGAAAGTTAGAAGGCTGATAGTGAATAAAACAAAAGATGTGTTCAAGGACCACGATCTCATCATAATGCCAACGGTGCCATCCACAGCCTTCAAATTTGGGGAAAAAAGCAATGATGCCATCGAAATGTTCCTTGGAGACCTTTATACAGTGTATGCCAACCTGGCCGGGATCCCTGGAATTTCTCTCCCACTCTTCAAACATTCGAATGGCATGCCGTTCGGTTTACAAGTAATGTCAGATCGTTTGAACGAGACAACCCTGCTCCAATTTTCGAACCTGCTCATGGAAAATCCTGCAAATTGAGCAACTTTGAGGCTCAAATGAAATCATTCCTCTTCATAGTATTAATGCTTTTCATAACACTGGGTTCCAGTGCAGAGAGCTTTCATTCAAGTCATAAAATAAATATTTATGAACATGCATTATTTGACACCAGTGGTAAAAATATCAACTGGGATGATCTCAATCCCCGTGCAGTTGGATTTGTAAAAGATTATTTATCCATTCATGAAAACAGATTGGAAAAAATGAAATCGTGGGGTCTACCCTATTTTATCATGATTGAACAAATTTTGAGCAGATATCACCTTCCAACTACGCTAAAATACCTTGCAGTGATTGAATCTGATTTGCATTCGAATGCCCTATCGGTTGCCGGTGCGGTTGGCCCTTGGCAGCTTATGCCAGAAACTGCCAGGGAACTGGGTTTGACTGTGAACAACAATATAGATGAACGAACTGACCTAAATAAGAGTACACATGCCGCAGCCCGATTCCTAACTACCTTGTATGAACAATTGGGAGATTGGCTATTGGTTGTAGCAGCTTACAATGGAGGTCCTGCACGGGTAGAAAATATCGTTAAGAGAATGAACTCGAAAGATTTTTGGGTGATCCAGAATGCACTTCCGGCTGAATCCAGAACCCATGTTAAAAAATTTATTGCAACGCACTACATTTTTGAAAAAGATGGAAGTGAAACCACAGGCAAGATTGTACAGTTAAAACCAATAGATTTACTGACACCAGAAGAAAAAATGCTCACAGATACCATAGCCATTTCAGGTAAATATGCTTCTATGGTTATCACTAAAACACTGGGGATGGATATTTCCCAATTCAATAAATGGAATCCGTTATTTGATCAAAAGGTATCCAACGAAACCTATCCTTTGAGGCTATATAAAGACAAGCTTGAACTCTTCAAAGTTAGACGTTCAGAAATACTGCAGGAATCGTTGCTCATGAAGATGCAACAAAACCTGCAATATGGAAATGGGTTTCAAGAACCTAAGTTCGAACCTGCAAAGCAGATCAAATCAGTAAAGAAACCTGTAACAAAAAATAGGTAGTATTTTTTAGAAATCGTCGTCTTCGTCAAACCCAGCGTTATCATCAAAATAACCAAGGTCCTTGAAATCATCTTCCAAGCCAAAGTCATCTTCATCAGCAGATTTTTTACCCGCTCCACCAGTCGCTTTTTTGGTCTTTGATTTTGGAACATCAAATTCTTCAAAATCGGGATCCCAACTGTCATCCTCTTCAGTCTTCTCCCAGTCATCATCAACATCAACATCATCATCGTCTTCATCATCATTGGATGATTTTTTCTTTGATGGTTTCTCGTCTTCGAAATCAATGTCATCTTCATCCTCATCTACACTGCTAGACTTGGCTACAGCTTTTTTGGGCTTAGAAGAAGAATCGTCGCCAGTTGGCTTTTTGGTAACTTTTTTTTCTTTTTCTGACTTTGCCATATCACCGATTAATTAGGTATGTAAAATTTCTGAGACTTTTTAATATCTCCAAATTTTTTGAAAATTATTTTTATCTTTTTTTCTGGTATTAGGCTTTAATGATCTGATCTCTGCCGGGGCCGTTTGAAATATATGTTACAGGTACACCAAGATATTCATTGATGAACTTGATATATGTTTTCATTTCAGCAGGCAAAGAATCGCTCTCAGTAATTCTGGTAATATCTGTTTGCCAACCTTTGTATTGCACGTAATTAGGCTCAATGGCCAGTTTAGTCATTTGATATGGCACCATTTTTTGTTGAACACCATCAATGCCATACGAAGTACAAGCAGATAGTTCTTCAAAGGCATCAAGTACATCTGCTTTGGTCATTACCAATTGTGTTACTCCATTCACCATACATGCAAAATCAAGTGCCACCAGGTCAATCCAACCACAACGACGAGGTCTTCCAGTGGTTGCCCCAAATTCATTTCCGATTTTGCGCAAACGCTCTCCAGTTTCATCATGCAGTTCAGTTGGGAAAGGTCCGCTGCCTACCCTTGTGCAATATGCTTTTGTAACACCGATCACTTCCTTGATCTTTTGAGGAGCCACACCTAAACCAGTACAAACACCCGCAGAAATGGTATTGGATGAAGTTACAAATGGGAATGTTCCAAAGTCCACATCCAACATACTTCCTTGTGCACCCTCGGCCAATACTTTTTTGCCTTCTCTAATCTTTTCATTGATGAAATATTCACCATTTACGATCTTGAAAGTGCGCATGAATTCAATGGCCTCAAAAAACTCTTCTTCCCATTCGCTGATATCTTCATTGAATCCGAATGAATCAAGCAAACGCTGATGCTTCAGACGCAATTTGATATATTGCGTTGTGAAGTTTTTGTCGAGCAAATCTCCTACCCTTAAACCATTTCTACCAGTCTTATCCATATAAGCAGGACCGATTCCTTTGAGTGTAGAACCAATCTTTTCATTTCCTTTGGATAGTTCTGAAGCCTTATCAAGGGCTCTATGTGTTGGGAGGATTAAATGCGTTCTTTCAGAAATGTAAAGATTCTTTCTGCCATCCACACCAAATGCAGCCACCTTATCGTATTCTTTCTTCAGGGTAACAGCATCCAACACTACACCATTTCCTATGAGGTTGGTGGTGTTTTCATGAAAAATACCAGAGGGAATCTGATGAAGAACGATTTTTTCTCCTTTTACATATAGGGTATGTCCGGCGTTGGGGCCTCCCTGAAAACGGGCAATGATATCATACTGTGGAGCGAAGTAATCTACGATTTTACCTTTCCCTTCATCACCCCATTGCAATCCTAACAGTACGTCAACCATATAATGTCATTTAGATTTGAAGTGGCAAAATTAATGCAATGGAGCATATGCTGAAAAAATAAAATCAACTTAATGTTCAAGATCATATCGTTGAACCTCCTGGATACCTGGAAGCTCTTTTAATTTCTCCAAAAGATGTTCCAACTCGTCTTTGTCGTGTACATACAAACGAATATTTCCTTCGAAGATCCCTTCCTTGGCTTCCACCGTTATAGCACTGATATTGATTTTTAATTCGCCGGAAATCAAATTGGTGATTTTATGAATTACGCCAACATCATCAAGGCCGGTAATTTTCAAACCTGTAAGGAATGAAATTTCCTTGTTTTTAGCCCATTTGGTTTTAACAACACGGTGACCAAAACTAGACAGCAGGCGTGTTGCATTCGGGCAATTGGTTCGATGGATAATTAAGCCTTTGCCAGTTGATACAAAACCAAATACGTCATCTCCAGGAATGGGTTTGCAGCAATTGGCAAGGGTATAAAATATTTTATCACTGCTCTCTCCAAAGATGATTAATTCAGTATCACTTTTAGGTTCATGTTTATGAAGAGGCAATTCGTGTTTTTCAGGCTCCGCCTTAGGCAACTTAAGCAGTTCAAGCCGGTCGCCGTGAACCTGAAATTCCTTCAATTCTTTTAGGTCGATTTGTTTTATTGCAATGCGATAGAACAATTCAAGATGGGAAGGAAGTTTATAGAAATTCATCAATTCATCCAGATTGTGTGAACTCAAGGTTGCTCCAATTGCAGAAAGTTTTCGTTCAGCAAAATATTTACCTTCTTCAGATACTTTTCTTTTTTCCTCTTTCAGGGAATCCTTGATTTTATTTTTGGCCTTGGCCGTTACTACCAGGCTAAGCCAGTCTTCGCTGGGTTTCTGTTTATTTGAAGTAATAATTTCCAATTGGTCGCCACTTCGCAGTTTATGCCCGATTGGAACCAGTTTATGGTTCACTTTTGCACCGATGCATTTAGAACCGATCATGGTATGAATGGCAAAAGCAAAATCGAGTGCACTTGAACCTACCGGCAACATTTTCACATCACCCTTTGGTGTGTATACATAAATTTCCTCTGCAAGAAAGGATGTTTTGAAATCTTGCAGGAAATCTATGGAACTGATATCATCGTTGCCCAAAACTTCCCTGATCTGTGAAAACCATTTATCGAATCTATCCTCGTCGGAGCCACCTTCCTTGTATTTCCAATGTGCAGCAAGCCCTTTCTCTGCTATCTCATTCATTCTTTTTGATCTGATCTGTACTTCAACCCATTTGCCCTGTGGCCCCATCACGGTTGTATGCAAAGCCTCATATCCATTGGATTTGGGATTGCTCAACCAATCGCGTAACCTTTCTGGTGAAGGATTGTACATATCAGTAATAATGGAATACATTTTCCAACAAGCCTCTTTTTCGAGTACTGAATCTGTATCAACGATGATGCGAATAGCAAATAAATCGTATACCTCTTCAAACTCCACATTTTTTTTCTTCATCTTATTCCAGATGGAGTGTATGGATTTGGGGCGACCATAAATTTCATAGGGATAGCCTGTTTTGTCTAGCCGATCTCTTACAGGCTTAATAAATTCGTTGATATAGCGTGATCTTTCCCTTTTGGTATCTGCCAATTTTCTGGCGATGCTCTTGTAAATATCCGGTTCAAGATATTTCATGGAAAGGTCTTCCATTTCTGTCTTGATGGCATATAAACCCATTCTATGTGCCAATGGTGCATACACATAAACAGTTTCTGAAGCGATCTTCAACTGCTTTTCCCGCTTCATACTATCCAGGGTGCGCATATTATGCAAACGATCGGCCAATTTAATCAGGATCACCCTAGGATCATCGGTCAACGTCAGCAATATTTTTTTGAAATTTTCAGCCTGCTGAGAGGTATTGTTATCAACAACTGTTGCTATTTTGGTAAGCCCATCAATGATTTTAGCCATTTCGGTTCCAAATTCGCTTTGAATATCCTCCAGTGTTACATCTGTATCTTCAACGGTATCATGTAAAAGGGCGCAGATTGTTGAACGTACGCCCAGGCCAACTTCTTCCACACAAATCATGGCAACAGCCAGGGGATGAAAAATATAAGGTTCCCCACTTTTTCTTCGCATGGTTTTATGGGCATTCACAGCAATCTCAAAAGCTGAACGTACCAATTCTTTGTCGCCAGATTTCAATTTAGGCTTCAATGCACGCAGCAAAGCCCTGTATTGCCTCACTATTTCCTTCTTTTCCTGATCTTCGTTCAGGTTGTAGACAGGCAGCTCATCGATATGTAAATTGTCGTCCATGAACATCAAAAATACTGAAATTCAATTTGACTGCCTTTTTTTCGATTTAATCTGCTACCTTTGCGCTCCTGAATCAAAATGAGAGGTTGCAAGGAAGTGCAACATGTGAATTAAAGCGGGTGTGGTGAAATTGGTAGACACGCTAGACTTAGGATCTAGTGCCGTGAGGCTTGGGGGTTCGAGTCCCTCCACCCGCACTTCCTCTCTCTTCTCCTTAACACATTTTATTGTATGGCACAAATTACAAGGGAGCAGATTGCCCCACTTCATGAGAAAATTACAGTTAGCGTATCTCCGGCAGATTATACACCCGCATTCGAAAAATCACTGAAAACCTATTCCAAAACTGCCAATATTCCAGGTTTTAGAAAAGGAATGGTTCCAACAGGCATTATCAAAAAAATGCATGGTGCTGCTGTTTTTACCGAAGAAGTTCTCAAAACAATTGAGAATGAATTGATGCAATATTTGCAAAAAGAAAATATTTCATATTTGGGTCAACCTTTGCCAGAAGATCAAAATGACCCGGCATTGTTTGATCACAATCAACCAAAGGATTACAGCTTTGCATTTGAAATTGGATTAAAACCAGAATTCAGTCTTCCTGACTTTGGAACCCTCCAAACAACACTTCAGGTGGTTGACCCTACCGAAGAAATGGTGAATGAAGAGATTGACCGTATTCAGAGGAGATTGGGAAAAATGACAGAACCTGAAACCGTTAGCAACGACGAGGATATCCTCAACGTTTCCTTTACTAAATCAGATGCATCTGGTACACCAATTGAGGATGCTGCTACGAAAGATAATTCATTGCTATTGAACTACTTCAGTAAATCGTTGCAAGCTGAGCTCAAAGGCAAGAAAAAAGAAGATACCCTTGTAATTCAAGTGGGAACTGCTTTTGAGGACAAAGAAAGAGATTGGGTAGCAAGCGATCTGGGTTTGGATAAGGACAATGCAGATGATATGGCACAGTCTTTCCAAATGAAAATCACAAAGATTGGATTTGTTGAGAAAAGGGAAATGAATGAGGAATTTTTCAAAGAGGCAATTCCTGCCAAGGAAGTAAAGACGGAAGAAGAATTCAGGGCAGAAATTCGCAACCAAATCGAAGCTTATTGGAAACACCAGGCCCAGCATATGTTGGAGCATGAAGTTTTCCATATTCTATCAGAAGATATTAAAATGGACTTCCCAGATGCTTTCCTGAAAAAATGGCTGTTCAAAACCAATGAACAAAAGCAAACAGAAGAGCAGATCGAAGCTGACTTCCCTAATTTCCGAAACCAATTGAGATGGACATTGGTAAGCAATGAAATTGCCTCTCTCAACACCATCAATGTAAGCCGTGAAGAGATCATGGATAGCCTCCGTCAGCAATTGATGGGCTATTTTGGCAACATGAACATGGGAATGGGCGGAAATTTTGAGTGGTTAGACAGCTACGTAGAGAAATTGATGGGCGACCAGCAACAGGTTGAGAATGCATATCAGAGGGTATTCAGCTCAAAAGTACTCACCTATGCGGCAAGCCAAGTAAAACCTACTGAAAAGAAGGTAACCATTGCTGAATTCCAGGCTTTGCAGGAAAAGCATCAGCACTAATACCAAAAGATAAGAGATAAGAGAGAAAAGAGAAAAATGTCTTTTGATATTTTCTCTTTTCTCTCTTCTTTTTTCATTCTTTTTCATGGCATTTTGTCTGCTTTTTCTACAGGCATGCTATTTGGAGATTATTTGTTTTAACTTTCCACCACAAAGATATAGTACTATGAATCTGGGAAAAGAATTTGAGAAATTTGCAATCAAGGATCAAGGTATCTCCAGCAATACATTACATGGGTACACCAAGCACATGGTGACCAACCTTACACCAAATATCATTGAGGAGAGACCAATGAATGTTGCCGTAATGGATGTTTACAGCAGATTGATGATGGATCGCATTATTTTTTTAGGCTATCCTATCACCGACGAGGTTGCTAATATCATTACTGCACAATTGTTGTTCCTCGACAGTACAGACCGTACACGCGACATTCAAATGTACATTAACAGCCCTGGAGGATCCGTTCATTCAGGATTGGGTGTTTATGACACTATGCAATATGTAAGTCCGGATGTTGCCACCATTTGTATTGGTGTTGCCGCCAGTATGGCAGCAGTGTTGATGTGCGCGGGTACAGAAGGCAAAAGAACTGC
>CANFHO010000050.1 GCA_947447005.1 Chitinophagaceae bacterium | reverse complement strand
TCAGGGGCATCTGATGAAATGTTGACAACACTAGAAAATGATCTTGTTGCAATAACTTTTACCAACAAAGGAGGTCAGCCTAAGTCGGTGAAATTGAAAAAATATCGATCTACAGATTCAAGTGATTTGATTCTTTCCTCAAGTAACTTTAATAAGGTTACGTATCTTATTAACACCGGAAATGGACAAACTGCAAATACTGCAGATCTTTATTTTACAGCTTCTTCGGTAGAAAAGAACGCCGAAGGCTCAAGCATTCGTTTTAAGCTTGCTGATTCTTCAGGAAAGTCTATTGAACACATGTATTCACTAAAAAACGGTAATTACATGCTTTCTTGGAATATCAACGCTGTTGGTGCCGACAAACTCTTTACTGGTAATGCTGTTAATTTGCTTTGGCAAGTACAAGCTGATCAACAAGAGAGAGATATCAAATCAGAGAAGAGAGAAACGCAACTTGGTTTATTTGGGAGTGAAGGGTTTGATTACTTTACCATGTCAGATGGGTTGAATAAACGCTGGGAAGAAGGTGTTAAGTGGCTGTCTTTGAAACAGAAATTTTTTAATACCACCATCATTGCAGAAAATGGATTCAGCTTTGCTGAAATTAATTGTAAAGTTCCTGCTGATTCAACTAAAATCGTTGCGCAAGGAATGGCTAATTTGAAATCTACCTTTCCAGTTGGCTCCGTTGCAAATATTCCGTATAAAATTTATGTTGGACCAAATGAATTTGCAACACTTAAGAAATATGGCAATGGAATGGAGGATTTGGTCAACCTTGGTCAAGGGGTTTATGCATTCGTAAAATACCTGAACAGATGGGTTGTATTGCCTGTATTTGGAATGTTCAGCAAATGGTTTATGAATCTCGGTTTGGCAATTGCCTTGCTCACAATCTTTATCAGAGTACTCACATCCCCACTTGTGTATACATCATATGTAAGTGGTGCAAAAATGAGAGCTTTGAAACCGGAATTGGACGCTTTAAAAGCTAAATTTGGAAGCGATCAACAGGCTTTTAGCATGGAACAAATGAAGCTTTATCGTATTGCAGGCGTAAATCCTTTGGGCGGATGTATTCCAGCATTATTGCAGATTCCTATATTCTTTTCTTTATATAGTTTCTTCAATTCTAATATCAGTCTTAGAGGTGTACCTTTTCTTTGGTCGCATGATCTTTCTGCCTATGATGCAGTTTTTACCTGGTCATTTAATATCCCAGGTCTGGGGAATCACTTATCCATGTTTACTGTAATGGCTGTTGTTACAAGCTTCCTTACATCATTGTATAGTATGAGCACAACCCCTGATCAAGGAAATCCGGCTATGAAATACATGCCGTATATCTTCCCTGTCATGTTGTTGGGTATATTTAATGGTCTTCCTTCTGCATTGACTTGGTATTATACAGTATCAAATATTATTACTTTGATTTTGCAGTTTGTTATCATGCGTTTCATCATTAATCATGATAAAATATTGGCTGAAATCGAAGCAAATAAGAAGAAACCTAAGTCTAAATCAAAATGGCAGGAAAGATTTGAACAAATGCAGGAGACCCAAAAAAAGGTCAATGATCTGAATGCAAAGACAAATAAGAAGTAGGTTTTTTAACATACCCATTGTAGAATAGATGTTTACCTTGTATTAACTTTATACAAGGATAAAAAAATATCATGCTAAAAAGCATCGGCATACTTTTACTTACTCTATCTATCAATGCTACTGCGCAAAAGCGCCTTTCTGAGGGTACCATTGTGTTTGATGTTCAGATCAGTAATAAGGTAAAAGAGATTCAAAGTGCTTCACTTTTTACCCAACAAATCAAAGGTTCCCATTATCGGGATGAAATGGTAAGTTCAATAGGGAGATCTACCACCATATTTGATATTCGGGAGGGCTCTGGAGCAATTCTTAAAGAATATGGAGGTCAAAAAATAATGATTCCCATGGTGTCAGAACAATGGGAGGAGAAGCTGAATAAGCTGAAAAAACTTTCGTTTTCAATAACTGAAGAGAAAAAGATTATTTTGGGATTTGAATGCCAGAAAGCAGAAGCAAGTGCAAGCGATGGATCAACCTATACTGTGTTTTTTACCCAGGAACTATCTTCAGATAATAAAGCCGTTGACCTTCAATTTTCCCAATTAGGTGGCTTTACATTGGAGTACATTGTTAGCAAAGAAAATACAACCGTTTTCTACACTGCGAAATCTTTGAATTTTGACCCAGTACCTATACAAAGATTTGACATACCAGCATCGGGGTATAGAATTCTTGGTTTCGATGAAAGCGGTAAAAATAAGTAGATGTTAGCGCAAAGGCTTCTGTGGGGTAGAAAACTTTTGCAGTATGGCTTTATTCCTGAAAGGAATGATGTAGTTTATATTACCCTTTTGGTAGGTAATTAGCGTATTGAAAGTGTTTTCCTTCCCATTTGATTTGAAACCAAATGATTTGTTATCCTTGTAGGTAAAACCAGAATGAAGAGATAGTGTCAAATTCTTTTTCATATTAGAAAAAGAAGACTTTGATGATTTTGATTTATTTATGATACCATCAACAGCAAAAAGTGTATGCGACACCACTAAAAGTGCCAGGAGCATATAAATATTGCTCATTTTGCGGTTGGAAGACATGGATTTCAGATTAAACATTAAGCAAATTTAACATTAGGTAATGATAAATGCAAATTTTTTCCTCATTTTATACAGATTAATAACGAATTGAACTTTAATTTGTTATTTAATAACGTAAAATTCGGTTCTAATAGTTAAATTGGCTAAAATCCGAAGCATGCAAGGAGAGGCAAGATTACCAGATAATGAGGATATGAAGGAACTGTTGGCCCAGTATGAGAAATTGTGTGCAGGGAATAACACCAGCTATATCAGCGAAGAATCTTTTGAACGAATTATTGATCATTTTGATGATTTGGATGCAATTCCCCGGGCAATTGAAGCTGCAGAATTAGGCATCTCCCAATACCCTTATTCTGCCTCTCTTCTTGTAAAGAAGGCAGATTTGATGATTGCCTCCAGGAAATATAAAAAGGCTCTCTCTCTGCTAGACAAAGCTGAAATACTTGATCGCAACGACATTGATATTTATATTTTGCGTACTGATGCCTATTTGGCATTGGATATGCAAGACAAAGCTGTTGAAATCCTGGAAGAGGCAATTCAGCATTTCGAAGGTGATGAAAGAATCGATTTGCTTTTTGAACTGGCTGATGTTTATGATGATTATGAGGCATTTGAAAAAATATTTGATTGTTTAAAAGTGATTTTGGAATATGATCCCAACAATGAAGAAGCGTTGTATAAGATCTGCTTTTGGACCGACTTTACAGGTAGAAATGAAGAAAGTATCCGTATTCATCTTAAAATCATTGAAGATTTTCCATATAATGATCTGGCATGGTTCAATCTGGCTGCCGCTTATCAAGGTTTGCGATTATATGAAAAAGCCATTGATGCCTATCAGTATGCCATCGTAATCAATGAAAAATTTGATTTTGCCTATAGAAATATGGCTGATGCACTCATGCGTCTCCAACGATACAAGGAGGCTATTGAGGCATTGGAAAGAGTAATAGAACTTGCAAGGCCTGAAGAGTTGATTTATCAGGCAATTGCATTTTGCTATGAAAAAATCAAAAATCATGCACAAGCCAGGTTTTATTACCGCAAGGCTTCTCACATGAACCCTGATAATGCCAAGTTGTATGAAAAGATTGCAAGATCTTATATGGCAGAGTCAAAATATATTCAGGCAATGAAGAATCTGGAAACCGCATTGCGAATAGACCGGACACAATTTGATTTCAATATGGCAATGGGAACCTGCCTGTTGAAATCTGGTAAGTCCCGCGAAGCTGTTCATTTTTTCCTTGCAGCGGTTGAAGCAAAATCAAGAAATATGAAGGCGTGGGAAGCGTTGGTTGCAACCCTCTTTACTACCGAGCAATACGCCGAGGCGCAAAAGCAAGTCCAGTTAGCTAAAAGTCGGACTGGACATAAGCCGCTATTCGACTTTTTTGAAGCAGCAATTTTAATTGTGATGGGAAAAGAAAAACTAGGTCTTCAATCGCTGGAAGAGGCATTGGCTAAGTCTCCCCGACATCTCAAACATTTTCTGAAACTGTATCCAGCCTCCATAAAATTCCCTCAGGTTGTTGAGTTAATTATCAAATTCAAAAGACGTAAGTTCATTTAGCGTACTCTTTTGTACTTTTGCTCATATAATTAATCACATGAATTTCTCGTTGACGCAAATGCCTCTTAGGAATGTTAAACCAAGAACAGAGGGTGTAACAATGGTAATGGACAAAGGATTGAGTTTGGAAGAAGCCAGACAATTCATTGAAAATGCCATACCACACGTAGATATGATCAAGCTTGGTTTTGGAACTGCATATGTTACACCAAAACTTCGTGAAAAAATTGAGTTGTATCAGGGTGCTGGTATACCAGTGTATTTTGGAGGAACTTTGTTCGAAGCTTTTCTTATCAGGAATCAATTCAATGATTACATCTCACTCTGTAAAGATTATCAAATTTCCTATATGGAAGTGAGTGACGGATCTATTGTCATCCCTCACGCTGAAAAATGTGGTTATATTGAAAAGTTAAGTACAATTGGAACTGTGCTTAGCGAAGTAGGAAGCAAGGATGCAGAGCATATTATCCCACCTTATAAATGGATTGAACTGATGCGTGCCGAACTGTCAGCTGGTGCTTCTTATGTGATAGCAGAAGCCCGTGAAGCAGGAAATGTAGGTATTTATAGGGGTAGTGGAGAAGTTAGGGAAGGATTGGTACAAGAAATTCTCACACAAATTCCAGGTGAAAAAATTCTTTGGGAAGCTCCACAAAAAGTTCAACAGCTATATTTCATTGAACTTTTGGGAGCCAATGTAAATCTGGGTAACATCGCACCTGGTGAAATCATTGCCTTGGAGGCCATGCGTATAGGTTTGCGTGGAGATACATTTAATCTTTTTTTAGATAAGTAAGTCCCCATATATGCGTCAATTTGGCCTGATTGGATATCCATTATCACATTCTTTTTCCAAGAAGTTCTTCTCAGACAAATTTATCGCGGAAAATATTCTTGATGCCCAATATGAATTGTACCCAATTGAGAAAATTGAGCAATTCCCTGATTTAGTGAAGTCTTTGCCTAATTTAGTGGGCATCAATGTGACCATTCCTTACAAGGAAAAGGTTATGCAATATTTGGATCATTTGAGTGATGTGGTAGCTGAAACAGGTGCTTGTAATTGTATTCATCATGTGGAAGGTAAATTAACCGGATACAATACTGATGTTATTGGATTTGAAAAGTCGTTGTTAAAGAAACTGAATTCAACCCATCAAAAAGCACTTGTCCTTGGTACTGGTGGTGCAGCCAAAGCTGTTTTTTATGTGTTACGTAAGCTCGGTATTGAATATTTGGTAGTCAGCCGAAACGGGGGGGGGACTGCTCTTTCATATCAAGAATTGAATGTAAAGATACTTGATGAATATACTTTGATCATTAACACAACTCCATTGGGAATGCATCCTCATGTTGAGGCAGCCCCAGATATTCCCTATGAATTTATTTCATCAAAACATTATCTCTTTGATCTTGTTTACAACCCTGCTAAAACTGTTTTTCTTACAAAAGGGGAGAAGCAAGGTGCCGCAATAGAAAATGGTGCTGACATGCTTATTGATCAAGCAGAAGCATCCTGGGAGATCTGGAATCAAAGGGTTTAGCCCTGCAAGCTTGGTTTGATTTCATCTGGTATTGATTTAACCTTTCTCTCTGTATAATCAAAACACAACATGGATGTTTTAATCAGAGCAGAAGTGATCATATTCCCTCCTCTTTCGGTTTCTACTTTATAAAAACAATCAAAGGACGACCTCATTATATTTTCTATGGCCAGGGAAACAATGATTTTTTCTCCATGAAAGAGTTCTGCAAGATATTCTACACCTGCTTCCACCAACACCAATCCAAACGGACCAAATCGCATTTCGCTGCATCCAATGGTTGCTAAAAATCGCATCCTGGTTTCTTGCGCAAACAATAGGTAGCGCTCATTCCCAACATGCCCACCATAATTGATGTCTGAAACTTGGATAGTGATTTCAGTAGAAAAAAAATATGGATTGCTTGAAAGGTATTTTCGCTCTCTCATTGGTGTGAATTTCATTTTGAATGAACACTGTCTGCTAACTTCAAATGGTTTTTGTTGCTGTCTATAATTTGTTGGGATGATGGCAGTGCCGCTTTAATCCTGTTCCCGTCAATCGCATTGGCAATGCTTGTTCTGAATGTTGGGCTTAAAATAGCGATGGAAGTAAAAATGGCAAATGCAAACACTGCTGCATATTTCAGGAGTGAAGAAGGGGTGAACTGAATGATATTATTTCTTTTTGGAATGATATGTTGTTCTATGTGTTCCCAGCAGCTTGCTGGTGGAATAAATTCAAGACTATACAGGCGCTGGGTTTGATCATGACTGATATGGGTGGAAATGGATTCCCAAATTTGATCAGGCGGACTGGATGCTTCATTAAGCATGTTATGATGCAATTCCATGTACGATTATTTTGAGTTGTTTAACATATTGATTTTTTCTTGAAGCCAAATTTTCGCCCTTGAATATTGAGATTTACTTGTTCCCTCTGAAATATGAAGCATGTCTGCAATTTCTTTATGGGTATATCCTTCAACTGCATACAAATTAAAAACAGATCTGTATCCAGATGGCAATAATCTGATTGTTTTGTGCAACTCCTTCGCTTCCAATTGATTGAACAGTGAAGGTTGGTTGTCCTCTATTTTTTCCTCTGCCGAATCACTCAGCTCATGCACCTTGTGGTTTTTTCTAAAATGCTCTATTGCTGTATTGACTATAATTCTGCGAATCCAACCTTCAAAGGCGCCTGTGGATTTGAAGGTTTCAATGTTTTTGAAAATCTTGATAAATCCATCCTGCAGAATATCCTTTGCATCTTCTTCATTTCCTGCATATCGGAGACAAACACCATACATTTTTGGAGAATATTTCTCGTATAACATTTTCTGCATTCTGGGATTCCCTAGTATACAGCCTTCTATTATGTCGTGATCAGGCGCAAAATGGTTGCCTTCCATGTGAATTCTTTTTATATTTTACAGACTTCTTAAAAATGCCGCCATTTTTTCAATGGCTTTTTTGCGGTGGCTCATGCTGCTTTTTTCTTGCAGAGAAATTTCTGCAAAACTATGATTGCTTCCTTCAGGAATAAATACAGGGTCATATCCAAATCCATTTATTCCAGTTGGTTGCTGAGCTATATTCCCTTTACAAATCCCTTCAAAAAAATGATTTTCTCCATCGATGATGAGTGAAACGATAGTCTTGAAATGTGCTGATCTATTTGTTTCGCCTTCCAAGTCTTGCAGCAGTTTTTTGATGTTGTCTTGGTCGTTTTTTTGTTCACCTGCATATCTGGCAGAATACACGCCAGGAGCACCATTTAGGGCATCAACAAGCAATCCGGTATCTTCTGCAAAACAATCGATACCAGTCATTCTATAAATGGTTGATGATTTTTCAAAAGCGTTTTCTTGAAGAGTTTCATGGGGTTCAGGAATATCAATTTCAATTCCAGCTTCTTTCAATGTGATGATCTCAAATTGATTGCCTAAAATAATTTGTATTTCTACCGCTTTATGTCGGTTATTGGTTGCGAGTATCAGCTTTTTCATTTAAATGAATAATTTCTGAAGACATTGCCAAAGTTCAACTTTGAGTTTTTTGTCTTGTTCAATGGATGATAAATCAGGGGCACTCAGGTAAAATGTTTTTTCAAATTGCTGAATTTGAAAGTGGGGAAACCTCATTGGAAGTGCTATTGCTTCTGGTAAAACACCAAATAGCAGGGTTTTTTTGTATGCAACACCTTCTGGATGATTATATGTAAAAGGTTGATCTTTTGTGAGGCAAATCAGATCTATGTCTTGCACCTCAATCTTGCATGCCTTGAGTATTGACGCCAGAAAGTTGAACTGATTTTCAGGAAGTTGTTTTGATTCGGACAGTGCTATCACCCTAATTCCTTTTTGGGTATAAACAGCTGGCTCCAACTCGGGATTTTCCTTTTCTGAACCAAGATCAATTAATACATTTTTATACAATGCAACCAAGATTGGTTTTTCTAATGCTATTTGGTTTTTTTCATTCATGATTGAAGGGAGAAGCTACTATACAGGCAGTTTTTTTCGTTTCTTTGTAAAAATAAGAGGACATGCATTCACATGAGGACATAAAGATAACAAAGGTAGCATCTTCCAAGATTCAAGGGATGGATTTTAGTCATTTACCTTTTGGTAAATACTTTACTGACCATATGTTTGTAGCAGAATATAGCGATGGCAAATGGCATAGTCCAGAAATTGTGCCATACGGACCAATATGCTTTGAACCATCTATGGCAACAATACATTATGGGCAATCCATTTTTGAAGGGATCAAAGGGTATAGATTAAAAGACGGTTCACCAGCTGTTTTCAGGCCATTTGACAATCACAAAAGGTTTAATCGTTCTGCAATGCGAATGGAAATGCCGGAAGTTCCGGAAGAAATATTTATCGGTGGAATGAAAGCATTGCTGGCATTAGAGGAGAACTGGATACCAACGGCTTACGACCATTCCTTGTATATCAGGCCTTTTATGTTTGCAACGGATCAGGTGATTGGCGTATCACCATCTCAGACGTATAAATTTATGATTATTCTGAGTCCTGTTGGTCCATATTATGCTGCCCCAATGAGAATTTATGTAGAAGAACAATTTGTACGTGCCGCACCTGGTGGAGTAGGATATGCTAAAACGGCAGGCAATTACGCAGCTTCGTTGCATCCTGCTGCTGTAGCCAAAAGCAGAGGATATGATCAGGTATTATGGACAGATGCTGTTGAACATAAATATGTACAGGAGTGCGGAACCATGAATGTATTTTTTGTTCTTGGCGGGAAATTGATAACGCCAGGATTGGAAAATGGAACAATTTTAGAAGGGGTAACAAGAGATAGTGTTATCACAGTTGCTGGAGATATGGGGTTGGAGGTAGAGCAAAGAGAAATATCTATTGATGAACTTGCCGATGCTTATGCCAATGGAATGTTGACAGAAGCCTTTGGTGCAGGTACAGCTGCAACCATTGCAAAAATTGCTGAATTGAGATACAAGGATTATGTTATGAATTTTGATCCTGAAAATCAACCAGTTGCAGATCAACTTAAAAAAACACTGACATCTATTAGGGATGGGGAAGCCCCTGATAACAGGGGTTGGATGATGTCTGTGAAATAATTAAAGCGAACATTTTAAAAAAAACGTGGATGGCGTTTGGATTTTAAAAAAATCCTCATACCTTTGCCGTCCCATTTAAAAAAGGGTAGAATGCCTACAATTCAACAGCTAGTAAGAAAAGGAAGAGAAATCATCAAAGCCAAGAGCAAGTCTAGGGCTTTGGATGCATGCCCACAACGTCGTGGAGTTTGTACACGTGTGTATACTACAACACCTAAAAAACCAAACTCAGCATTGAGAAAGGTTGCGAAGGTGCGTTTGACCAATAAAATTGAGGTTATCGCATATATTCCAGGTGAAGGTCATAACCTGCAAGAACACTCTATCGTTTTAATCAGGGGTGGTCGTGTGAAAGATTTGCCGGGTGTACGTTATCACATTGTGCGTGGTAGTCTTGACACCGCAGGTGTTAAGGACCGTAAGCAGAGCCGTTCTAAATATGGTACAAAGCGCGAAAAAGCTAAAAAATAAGTCTAACACAGAAACTTACTATAAATGAGGAAAGCAAGAGCAAAAAAATTACCCCTGGCACCAGATCCTAAGTTCAATGATACCTTGGTGACACGTTTCATTAACAATGTTATGTGGCAGGGAAAGAAAGATGCATCGTTGATTATTTTCTATGATGCACTTGACAAAGTAGCCAAAATGACTGGCGAAGATGGATACGAGATATGGAGGAAAGCCCTTTCCAATGTAACTCCAGCTGTTGAAGTAAGAAGCCGTCGTATTGGGGGTGCTACTTTCCAGATTCCTTCTGAAGTTCGTGCAGATAGAAAAATTTCTCTTAGCATCAAATGGTTGGTGCGTTTTGCAAGAGAGCGCAATGGTCGCAGTATGGCAGACAAGCTCGCCAATGAGATTGTAGCAGCAGCAAAAGGTGAAGGTGGAGCATACAAGAAAAAAGAAGATACACACCGTATGGCTGAAGCCAACAAAGCTTTTGCGCATTTCCGGGTTTGATTATCAACATATAATTATGAAAAGGAAGCGGTTTCGCTTCCTTTTTTTTTGGGCCCTAAAACAAAGAGAGAAAAAATAATATAAGCTGTTTAATATTTCCTAACTTTGCACCCGCAAAAGGAGTGCCTATTGCATTCGTTGGCCTGAATGAAAGCCTCGAATCAATGAAACTCATACGTAACAACAAAATATTATCAAAAAACAATAAAATCAGTCATGGCAGACTTAAAATTTCAAAGGAATTTCGGTATTGCTGCACACATTGATGCCGGCAAGACCACGACTACCGAGCGTATTCTGCGCTATACGGGAATGATTCACAAGATTGGTGAGGTGCACGACGGTGCGGCCACAACCGACTGGATGGAGCAGGAAAAAGAGCGTGGTATCACCATTACTTCAGCGGCAGTAAGTTGCCAATGGAATTTCCCAACTGTTTTGGGAAAGCAAACTCCTGATACAAAGAACTATTATTTTAATATCATTGATACTCCAGGTCACGTTGACTTTACCGTAGAGGTAGAGCGTTCTATGCGTGTATTAGATGGTTTGATTGCTTTGTTCTCTGCAGTTGATGGTGTTGAGCCACAATCTGAGACTGTTTGGCGTCAAGCAAACCGTTATAAAGTTCCACGTATCGGTTTCGTAAATAAAATGGATAGAAGTGGTGCAGACTTTCTTATGGTCGTTCGCCAGGTGAAAGAAATGCTCGGCGCCAAAGCGGTTCCTTTGCAGCTTCCAATTGGTGCTGAAGATAATTTCACAGGTGTTGTTGACCTTATTAAAATGAAAGGCATCATCTGGCATATGGAAACAGAAGGAATGACCTTCGATGAAGTTCCAGTTCCTGCAGATATGGTTGAAGAAGTGAATGAATGGAGACAAAACCTGATTGAAGCAGTTGCCGAATATGATGATCAATTGTTGGAGAAATTCTTCGATGATCCAAATTCTATTACTGAAGCCGAAGTACATGAAGCAATTCGAAAAGCAACCATCGATTTGAGTATTGTTCCAATGATGTGTGGTTCTTCATTCAAGAACAAGGGTGTACAAACCGCATTGGATGCAGTTTGTCGTTATCTCCCTTCACCGGTTGATATTGATGATGTGGAAGGATTGAATCCTGATAATGGAGAAACATTGATACGCAAGCCAGATGCAAAAGAACCATTTGCAGCACTTGCCTTCAAGATCATGACAGATCCATTTGTGGGTCGTTTGGCTTTCTTCCGTGTATATTCTGGTCATCTTGATGCAGGTTCTTATGTTTTGAATGTAAGAAGCGGTAAGAAAGAGCGTATCAGTCGTATCATGAAGATGTTTGCCAATAAGCAAAATCCTATTGATTTCATCGAGGCAGGTGATATCGGAGCTGCTGTAGGTTTTAAAGAAATCAAAACAGGAGATACACTTTGTGATGAGGATCATCCAATTGTACTCGAGAATATGTTCATACCAGAACCAGTAATCTCTGTTGCAGTTGAGCCAAAAGCACAAGCTGACGTTGATAAAATGGGTATGGCCATTGCAAAGTTGGTTGAAGAAGATCCAACCTTGCGTGTGAAGACAGACGAAGAAACAGGGCAAACAATTCTCAGTGGTATGGGTGAACTTCACCTTGAAATCATTGTTGATCGTATGCGTAGGGAGTTTAAGGTCGAAGTGAACCAAGGTGCTCCTCAGGTAGCTTACAAAGAAGCGTTCCAGGCAACAATACAACACCGTGAAACTTTGAAAAAACAATCAGGTGGTCGCGGTAAATTCGCTGATATCGTATTCGAAATCGGCCCAGCCGATCAAGAGTGGTTAACTGAGAATCCAGCAAAATCAATGCAGTTTGTAAATGATATTTTCGGTGGTTCCATTCCACGTGAATTCGTTCCTGCAATCCAAAAAGGTTTTGAACAGGCAATGAGTAGCGGTATTTTGGCAAACTACCCGGTTGAGCACATGAAAATCAGGGTGTTTGATGGTAGCTTCCACCAGGTTGACTCTGATTCTATGTCGTTCGAACTTTGTGCCAAGAGTGGTTTCCGTGAAGCTGGTCGTAAGGCAAAGCCTGTGTTGCTTGAGCCAATCATGAAAGTAGAGGTCATTACACCTGAGCTTTACATGGGTGATGTAACAGGAGACTTAAACAGAAGAAGAGGAATGTTGGAAGGTATGGATAGCAGGGCAGGAGCCCAGGTTATCAAGGCTAAGGTACCATTGAGTGAAATGTTTGGTTATGTAACCCAACTTCGTTCTTTGTCATCAGGTCGTGCATCTTCTACCATGGAGTTTTCACACTATAATCCAGCACCAAATAATATTGCTGAAGAAGTGATTGCCCGTGTTAAAGGCAAAGCAAAAGAATAAAATTCTGATAATCAGATAGATAAGTCCCTAGTTCGCTAGGGACTTTTTTTTGAAAAAAACTTTCAAATTCAAGTAAAAAACATTCAAAAACTTTTGAAAGTAGAAAACAATTGCCTACTTTTGCATCCCCATTTAAAAATGGAACAATCATTATGTCACAGCGTATAAGAATAAAACTTCAGTCTTACGACCACAATTTGGTTGATAAATCAGCGGAAAAGATCGTGAAAACGGTTCGTAGTACAGGTGCGGTCATTACCGGTCCAATTCCTTTGCCTACGCACAAAAGGATTTTCACTGTTTTGAAATCCCCGCACGTGAATAAGAAGAGTCGTGAGCAGTTCCAGCTTTGCACGCACAAGCGTTTGCTTGATATTTATACTTCATCTTCTCGTACAGTGGATGCATTGAGTAAGCTCGATCTTCCAAGTGGAGTTGATGTTGAAATTAAGGCTTGACGGCCTGGTGTTGGCATAGGCTAGCACATTAGATCTTTTTCATTTCATCTCCCAATTGATTGCCGTTGGCATGAGAAAAAGGAGCGCTGAAACTTAAAATGTAAATTTTTCTCTCTTAGGAGAGGTGAAATATAAACAAGCCCTTCGAGGTTTGTTTACCAATGGTACTTCCGATCCCGCGCTTGGGAACAAAGGAAAAGGTCGTTGGCAAACTGGGATTGAAGCGGGGTCATACCCACTGTCCACACAACCAAAAGGGTATAAAAACAGAACAATGAAAGGTATTATTGGTAAAAAAATTGGCATGACCAGCGTATTCGGTCCCGACGGAAAGCAGACTCCCTGCACCGTTATCGAAGCAGGTCCATGTGTTGTAACACAAGTTAAGACCGCAGAAAGTGATGGCTATACTGCCATTCAGCTTGCCTACGGCGAAAAGGCGGAAAGAAAGGCCAACGAATCTGAGAAAGGCCATTTTGCAAAAGCATCCGCATCTCCAAAAAGTCATTTAAAAGAATTTAGAGATTATTCCATCGCGAAAGCTTTGGGAGAATCCATCACGCTCGATATTTTCGCTGAAGGCGAGAAGGTTGATGTTGTTGGAACTACCAAGGGTAAAGGTTTCCAGGGTGTTGTAAAGCGCCATGGTTTCTCTGGTGTGGGAGAGCAATCACATGGTCAACATGACCGTCAACGTGCACCGGGTTCAATTGGTAACTCATCTGATGCTTCCAGGGTATTCAAAGGAATGCGCATGGCAGGTCGTATGGGTGGAGACCGAGTGAAGGTGAAAGGTTTGACAGTTGTCAAGATCTTCTCTGAAAAGAATTATATTCTTGTAACCGGTTCCGTACCTGGTCACAATGGTTCAATCGTTTACATTCAGAACTAATTTAACTGAGTTATCATGCAATTAGATGTTATATCAATAAAAGGAATTAAGACTGGCAGGACGATAGAATTGCCAGATGACATATTCGCTGCAGAGCCAAACAGTCATGTAGTTTATTTGGCTGTAAAGCAATACCTAGCTGCACAGCGTCAAGGTACGCACAAAGTGAAGACACGTGCAGAAGTAAAGGGTGCTAGCAGGAAGTTACATCGTCAAAAGGGTACAGGTGGTGCTCGTAAGGGTAATATCCGTAACCCATTGTACAAAGGTGGTGGTACGATTTTCGGACCTAAGCCACATTCATACGATTTCAAACTGAACCGTAAGGTGAAAGATTTGGCCAAAATCAGTGCATTGAGTGTTAAAGGTAAAGAGAATGCAATTGTGGTTGTTGAAGACCTGTCATTTGAAGCACCAAAGACCAGTCTTTTTGCTGGCATGCTAGGTGCTTTGAATGTAGCTGATAAGAAAGCCTTGTTTGTTGCTGCGGATTTCAATGAGAATGTTTTCTTGAGTGCAAGAAACATATCATCTGTTCTTGCAACGGAATTGGCTGATGTTAATACTTACGATCTTGTAAATGCTGATGTTTTGGTAATGACTGAGTCTGCTGCCAAAATGTTCACAGAAGAAGAGGTTGAAGCATAATTAAACCGGAAACGGAAATTTTAAATAATTAAAAAAGAGATATGAAACTTGCTGATGTTCTGATAAAGCCTATCCTCTCTGAAAAGGCAAACCTCCTTTCTGAGAAATCAGGTGTATACTCTTTCAAGGTTGCGCGTGCAGCAAACAAGTTGGAGATCAAAAAGGCAGTAGAAGATTTCTATGGTGTAAGTGTTGAAGATGTTAGGACTTCTGTAGTTCCTGCAAAAAGCAAGAGCCGCATGACAAAAGCTGGCGTCATCAGTGGTAGAAAGCCAGGTTATAAGAAGGCTTTCGTATCTGTTGGAAAAGGCGAGACTATTGATCTTTATACAACCATCTAAGAATAATTGAAAAGATAACCCTCGGGTAAAAAAAAATAAAAATGGCACTAAAAAAGTACAAACCGATTACAGCGGGAACAAGATGGAGGATAGGCAATGCTTATGCTGAGGTTACAACCTCAACTCCTGAAAAGACCCTTGTAGAAAAGGTTAAATCAACTGGCGGTAGGAATGCACAAGGTCGTCGTGCAATGCGTTATATCGGAGGCGGTCATAAGAAAATGTATCGTGTGATCGATTTCAAGCGTAACAAGCATGAAATTCCTGCTAAAGTTGCAACTATAGAGTATGATCCAAACAGAACTGCGTTTATCGCTTTGTTGAATTATGCAGATGGTGAAAAACGTTATATTCTTGCCCCTCAAGGTTTGCAAGTTGGTATGACTGTTGTTAGCGGACTTTCTGTTGCACCTGAAATTGGAAATGCTCTTATTTTGAAGAATATGCCATTGGGTACCAATGTACACAATATTGAACTTCAACCAGGACAGGGTGGTAAGTTTGCGCGTAGTGCAGGTTCTTCGGCACAATTGACCAACAAAGAAGAAAAATATGCAGTTCTCAAAATGCCATCTGGTGAATTGAGAAAAGTATTGATTAACTGTTCTGCTACAGTTGGAGTACTTGCAAACTCAGATCACAATTTGCAGAGCATGGGTAAGGCCGGTAGGAATCGTTGGAGGGGTATCCGCCCACGTAACCGCGGTGTTGCCATGAACCCTGTAGATCACCCGATGGGTGGTGGTGAAGGTAGATCTTCTGGAGGTCATCCACGTAGCCGTACTGGTAAGTACGCTAAGGGTGAAAAAACCAGGACGCTTGGAAAAGGCAGCGATAAGCTGATTATCCAACGCAGGAATGGATCTAAACTTGCAAAATAAAAAATTAGAAAAGAACACATAACAAGAAATAAACATTATGGCTCGTTCAATAAGAAAAGGTCCGTATATCGCGGCCAAACTCGAAAAGAAAGTGGAAGCAATGAATGATGGCAAATCTAAAAGAGCTGTTGTCAAAACATGGAGTCGTCGTAGTACTATTACTCCTGATTTCGTTGGACACACTTTTGCTGTTCACAATGGTAATAAGTTCATTCCAGTGTATGTAACTGAATTCATGGTTGGCCACAAGCTTGGAGAATTTTCTCCAACCAGAAACTTTAAAGGACACTCAAGCAAGAAAGTATAACATGTGTAAATAGGATAGACCTAAACACATAAAAATAATAATATGGAAGCAGTAGCAAAATTGAAGAATTATCCCACATCACCACGCAAGATGCGTTTGCTTGCAGATGTAATTCGTGGTATGAAGGTTGAAAAAGCAGTTGCGATCCTTGAGCACCATCCTCAACACAGTGCAACTCCACTGCGTAAGTTGGTTCTTTCAGCAGTGAGCAACTGGAAGCAAAAGAATGATGGCGGCAATGTAGAGTCACTTGTAGTAAAGACAATATTTGTTGATGGCGCACGAAGCATCAAAAGAATGTTGCCTGCACCACAGGGTAGGGCATACCGTATGAGGAAGCGTAGCAATCACGTGACTGTAATCGTTGACACAAATAATTAAAGAAAATTTTCAAATTCATTCATAATGGGTCAAAAAACGAATCCAATTGGTAACAGGTTAGGCATCATCCGCGGATGGGAGAGTAACTGGTACGGAAGCAAGAAAGATTATGCACACAAGCTGATCGAAGACAATAAGATCCGCAACTATCTGAATGCACGTATCAACAAGGGCGGTATTTCAAAGATCGTTATTGAGCGTACTTTGAATAAGCTCATCGTTACCATTCATACTTCCAAGCCAGGTATCATCATCGGTAAAGGTGGTGGTGAGGTTGACAGGATCAAAGAGGAATTGAAGAAACTTACCGGTAAGGAAGATGTTCAAATCAATATTCTTGAAATCCGCAGACCAGAAGTTGATGCAAACATTGTTGGTGAAACGATTGCCAAACAAATTGAAAATCGTATCAACTACAAGCGTGCTATCAAAATGGCAATAGCTTCAACGCTTCGTTTGGGTGCAGAAGGTATCAAGATAAAAGTTAGTGGACGTTTGGGTGGAGCAGAAATTGCCCGTTCAGAGGAAATCAAACAAGGTCGTGTTCCTTTGCATACTTTCAGGATGGATATTGATTATGCTTCTCTTTTCGCTCAAACTGTTTATGGAAAGATTGGTATAAAAGTATGGATCTGTAAAGGTGAAGTTCTTGCAAAACGTGATCTCAATCCAAATATCATTAGTGGACTTGGAAAAGCAGAAGGTGGTGTTGAGAGAAGAGAGCCAAGACGTGATGGACGTGATGACAGAAGAGGTGGTGAAAGAAGAGGTGGCGGCGGAAGAGATCGCAGAGGTTAATTAATTTAAATCAAGTATTCAATATAAATACTTCAACATGTTACAACCAAAAAGAACCAAACACAGGAAAGCACAGAAGGGAAGAATCAGGGAAGTTGCCAAGCGTGGCGCAACCTTGGCATTCGGTACTTTCGGACTGAAGGCATTGGAGCCTGTGTGGATGACAAACAGGCAAATAGAAGCAGCTCGTCAGGCCATGACACGTGCCATGAAGAGAGAAGGTAATGTATGGATTAGGGTTTTCCCTGATAAGCCAGTAACCCGTAAACCGGCCGAGGTGAGGATGGGTAAAGGTAAGGGTAATCCTGAATTCTGGGCAGCAGTGGTTGAACCAGGAAGAATCCTTTTCGAAGTTGAAGGTGTTACACTTCAGGTTGCTCAAGAAGCAATGGAGTTGGCTTCATCAAAGCTTCCAATAAAGACAAAATTTGTAGTACGTAGAGATTTCGTAGCATAGGACATTAGAAAGATAAAAATTGAACCATGTCAAAGAAAATTGAATTTTTAAAAAGTCTTGCTTCACTGAGTGAATCAGATATCAAGGCAAAGGTTACAGAAGATGAATTGCGTTTGAAAAAATTGCATTTCGCCCATGGAATCACACCACTTGAGAATCCGATGAGCATCAGGATCCTCAGAAAAGACATCGCAAGGCTTAAAACTGAATTGAAAAAAAGAGCCACAGCCTGATTTTCAGGTCAAGAAACGCATCAATATTAAACATTCGGAAATAATCCGAAAGCAAAAAGAAAAAAAATGGTTGAAAGAAAAATTCGTAAGACCAAATCTGGGGTTGTAACCAGCAATAAAATGGAAAAGACCATTACTGTTGCGGTTGAAAGGAAAGTAAAGCACCCTATTTACGGAAAGTTCGTAAAGAAAACCACTAAGTTCCATGCCCATGACGAAACAAATGAGGCAAGACCAGGTGATGTTGTAAAGATCATGGAAACCAGACCGCTGAGTAAAACAAAGCGTTGGAGATTGGTGGAAATCATCGAAAAAGCCAAATAAGCTTTGAAAAGGTAAAAACAAGATCGTTTAACCAGGCACAAGGCCTTATAAAAATATAATAAAATGATTCAGCAAGAATCCAGATTAAATGTAGCAGACAACAGCGGTGCAAAAGAAGTTCTCTGTATCCGTGTTTTGGGAAACAGTGGACAGGATTATGCCAAGATCGGTGACAAAATTGTTGTTACTGTGAAAGATGCGATCCCTGCCGGAGGTATCAAAAAAGGTACAGTTGCCAAAGCTGTAATCGTACGTACAAAAAACAAGCTGCGTAGAAAAGATGGTTCGTACATTAGTTTCGACGATAACGCTGTAGTTCTGCTGAACCAATCAGATGAACCAAGGGGTACCAGGATCTTTGGCCCAGTGGCACGTGAGTTAAGGGATAAAGGATATATGAAAATTATCTCTCTCGCTCCAGAAGTACTTTAATCTCAGTATATACTGCGCAATAAAAAATAGAAGATGAGCAACAGATTTAAACCAAAGTTCAATATTAAAAAAGGTGACACAGTTGTGGTGATTGCCGGAGAGGACAAGGATCTTAAAAAGCCACGTACAGTGCTTGAGGTGTATCCTGACAAATCTCGCGTCCTTATTGAAGGCGTTAACATCGTAACTAAGCACACTAAACCTTCAGCTCAAAACACCAAAGGTGGGTTGGTAAAGAAGGAAGCAGCTGTTCACATCAGCAATGTAATGCTTTGGGATGCAAAAAAAGAAGTTCCTACCAAGGTTAAAAGAACCAGGGAGAGTGGAAAATTAGTAAGAATCTCTAAAAAATCAGGGGAGGTAATCAAATAATGAGTACGTCAACTTATAAACCGAGACTGCAGGTAAAATATGCAACCGAAGTTGCTCCTGCTTTGATGAAAAAATTCAGTTATAAATCTGTAATGCAGGTTCCAAAGCTTACTAAAATTTGCTTGAACCGTGGCGTAAACGGTGCAGTTGCTGATAAAAAACTAATCGATATTGCTGTTGATGAGTTAACAACTATAACTGGACAAAAAGCTTTGGCAACACGTTCTAAAAAAGACATCTCTAACTTTAAATTAAGGAAAAACATGCCAATTGGTGCAAGGGTTACCTTAAGGGGAGTTAAAATGTATGAATTTTTGGATCGTTTGATTGCAGCTTCACTTCCACGTGTACGTGATTTCAAAGGAATCAGTGAAAAGGCTTTTGATGGTCGAGGAAATTATACGCTAGGTGTTACTGAGCAAATCATTTTTCCTGAAATTGATATCGACAAAGTATCAAAAATCACTGGAATGGATATCACTTTTGTGACAACTGCAAACAACAATGAAGAGGCTTATGAGTTGTTGAAAGAGTTGGGTATGCCTTTCAAAAACATGAAAAAAGACTAATTATAAAACCGAACTTTCCGAAGTTTAAATACTAGAATTAATATGGCAAAAGAATCAGTCAAAGCCAGGCAAAGGAAAAGAGAGAAAATGGTAGCCAAATTCGCCGAAAAGCGTGCTGCATTGAAAGCTGCAGGTGAATGGCAGGCCTTAGATCAACTTCCTAAGAATTCATCTACGGTTCGTCTTAAGAACAGATGCCAATTAACCGGTCGCCCTAAAGGCTACATGCGTTTCTTCGGTTTGTCGAGGGTAATATTCCGAGACATGGCACTTTCTGGAAAGATCCCAGGTGTTAAAAAAGCCAGCTGGTAAACAAGTAATAAACATTATTCTAATAAATCTAACCGAAACCATTCCACTAAACTGGAATTAAGGAGGGATAAAAAATGACAACAGATCCAATTGCAGATTTTCTGACAAGGGTTAGGAACGCACAGATGGCAGGTCATCGTATCGTTGAGATACCAGCATCTAATCTGAAAAAGCGTATCACTGAAATCCTTTACAACCAAGGATACATTCTTAAATACAAATTTGAGGATGACAGTAAGCAAGGTGTAATCAAGATTGCATTGAAGTATGATCCATTAACAAAGGAGCCTGCTATCAAAACACTCGAGAGAATCAGCCGTCCAGGTTTGAGGCAGTATGCCAAGCCTGTTGAGTTCAAGCGTGTTAAAAACGGTTTAGGTATTGCTATCGTTTCCACTTCTAAAGGGGTGATGACTGATAAGGATGCTAAAGCTCAAAAAGTTGGCGGAGAGGTTCTTTGCCACGTGTATTAATCTTAACATAAACATCTTTTTTGATTGCCTGGGGCGTGTGTACTAAGTTTTCTATACGGAACTGAAACCACTCTAGGAAAAACAAAAAGGAATTAAAACAAACAATATGTCTCGTATAGGTAAAAAAATCATCGATCTTCCTAAAGGTGTTAGCATCAATGTTGGTGCTGATAACGTAGTTGCCATCAAAGGCCCTAAAGGAGAATTAAAGCAAGCTGTTGATCGCGATATTACTATTTCAGTAAATGAAAATATCGTAGAATTGAAACGTCCTACTGATCAAATCAGACATCGCGCCATGCATGGTTTGTACAGGGCCTTGATTAACAACCTTGTTGTTGGTGTTACTGATGGGTTTAAAAAAGAATTGGAATTGGTTGGTGTGGGTTTTAAAGCTTCAAACCAAGGAAACGTTCTTGATTTATCACTCGGTTATTCACACAATATCATTTTTGAAGTTCCTAATGAGTTGTCTGTAAGAACATCACAGGAAAAGGGAGATAACCCACGTATTTTTCTTGAAGGTGCTGACAAGCAATTGTTAGGACAGGTTGCTGCTAAAATCCGCGGATTAAGGAAACCAGAACCATACAAAGGAAAGGGTGTTAAATACAAAGGAGAATACATCCGTCGTAAAGCAGGTAAGGCTGCCGGTAAATAATCGTTAACAGTCCTGGCAGAATCAGGAAAAAACTATAAAAGATGAATGTTAAATCATTAAGAAGACAAAAGATCAAGTATACTATCCGTAAAAAGATTTCAGGATCAGCTGCAAAGCCAAGACTGAGTGTTTTTAGGAGCAATACAGATATCTATGTTCAATTGATCGACGATGTAAATGGCAACACACTTGCTGCTGCATCATCTAAAGAAAAAGAGATCGTAGCTCAAAAAGTAGCCAAGACTGAAAAAAGCAAGCTGGTAGGTGAATCTATCGCAAGAAAAGCTGTAGCATTGGGTCTTACCACTTGTGTGTTCGATCGTGGTGGATATCTTTATCATGGTAGGGTAAAGGCTGTTGCAGATGGAGCTAGGGAAGGCGGATTGCAGTTTTGATCATTATAAATTGTTCAATTTAATATTACATAAATGTCAAAAGTAAATTTTAGCAGGGTAAAAGCCGGCGATCTTGAACTGAAAGAAAAAGTTGTAGCTATCAACCGTGTTGTAAAAACAACAAAGGGTGGACGTGCTTTCAGCTTCTCTGCTTTGGTTGTTGTTGGTAACGAACAAGGTGTAGTAGGGCATGGTTTGGGTAAGGCGAAAGAGGTACAAGAAGCAATCACCAAGGGTATCGAAGATGCTAAGAAGAACCTTATCAAGGTTCCGGTTATGAAAGGTACAATACCTCATGACCAATTGGCTAAGGAAGGTGCTGCCAAGGTATTGATTAAGCCTGCTGCTCATGGTACTGGTGTTATTGCCGGTGGTAGCATGCGTGCAGTTCTTGAAAGTGTTGGTATCACAGACGTACTTGCTAAATCACTTGGTTCAGCAAACCCACACAACGTTGTTAAGGCTACATTTAAAGCATTAGCTATGTTGCGCGAACC
>CANFHO010000049.1 GCA_947447005.1 Chitinophagaceae bacterium | reverse complement strand
CGGATGCAGTGGGGGTATTGACGTCAAAAGAACAGAGGCAAGGAGGCAAAGAGGCAGAGAGTGGTGAAACGGGAAACGGAGAAACGGGAAACGGTGAAACTGGAAACGGAGAAACGGAAAATCTAACCCCTAACTCCTAGCCCCTAACTCACAACTCATAACATATAACTTACAACTTTCAAACAATGAACAAAGTAATAAACATAAACTTCCAAGGTCGCGTAATTCCTATTGAGGAACCGGCATATGAAGAGTTGAAAAAATATGTTGAAAGTCTCCGCCAGTACTTCGCCAATGAAGAAGGAAAAGAAGAGATCATCAACGACATCGAAAATCGTATTGCAGAACTGTTCAGTGAAAAATTGAAAAATGGCCAGTCTGCTTTCATCAGCGAAGCACATGTTGCAGCCATCATTGCGAGCATGGGCCGACCAGAAGAATTCGATGGAGATACCATTGAAATTGGTTCAACAGAATCAAAAAAACAACAATCATACAGCAGTTATCAGCAACAAGAACCAAGAGGCACTTTGTATCGCGATCAGCGTGATAAAATGTTGGGTGGTGTTTGCAGCGGTATCGCAAATTATTTACGAATAGATACAACCATCGTTCGTGTATTGTTTGCCATCCTTGCATTCGGTTCTTTTGGTGTTGGTTTACTGATTTATGTAATTCTCTGGTCTATACTTCCATCCAAGTTTTTGAGTCCGACTGCCATTTCCAGAAAACTATATAGGGACCCAGATCAAAGAGTGATTGGTGGTGTGTGCAGCGGTATCGCACAATACTTCAATATTGCTGTATGGATTCCCAGATTGATTTTTGTACTTCCCCTCGTAGTAAGTTTCATCGAAAAAAGTCACTTCTTTTTCTTCCCATTCATATACTCATTCTCTGGCACCGTAGTTGTTGCATATCTGGTATTGTTGGCTGTTATTCCCAAAGCAAAAACAGCATCTGAACGAATGGAAATGAAAGGACAAAAAGTGGATCTGGAATCGATCAAAAACAAGGTGCAGGATGAAATGCAGGGAGTGAAAAAAAATATCAAAGAGAATGCTGGAAAATGGAAACAAGATTTTTCTGAGAAGGCATCTGATTTGGGAACAGAGGCAAAAGAAGCCGCACAACGATTTGCGGGTGAAGCGGGTCCTGCTGTCCGATCAACCGGCAACAAATTTTTTCATGTGATCTTCACCATCGTTAAAGTATTCCTTTTCATCATTGCAGGAAGTGTTGCAGTAGCACTCGTTGCAGCATTGATTGGAGTATTTACGGTAGGTGGTGCACTCCTGCCATTGAAGAACTTCATCGTTGAAACACCTATGCTCAGCTGGTATTTCTGGGGAACCATCATCTTGTTCATCGCAATACCAATTATAGGATTGATTCAGTGGCTGATTCGCAGCATCGCCGGTATCAAAGTCAACAATAACTATATTGGTATGACACTGGGTATCTTGTGGACGCTAGGCTGGGTATCAGTAGTGATGCTGGCTGTAACGATTTCAAAAGAGTTCAGACGCGCAGGTATCGATAAAAAAGAAATCAGCATTGCACAACCTTCCACAGGTAAAATGTTGATTCAATTCAAAAATGCAGAGGGCGTGTATTATCCGTTGGATCTGAATTTTGATGTAGATGATCATCACGAAGATCAGGATATGAATGGTTTGTTATTGTCTTCAAAAGAAGATAGTATGCTGCTCAACAATATCCGTATCAAACTGGTGAAAAGCAACGACGGTCAATTCCATGTATCCACGATCAAAAGATCAAGGGCCAGTTCAGTGGTGGAAGCTGAGAAATATGCAAGCCTGATCAATTATCCGGTTGAACAAACTGATACGGTATTGACAATACCAACCGGTTTCTCTATCAACAAGCAAACAAAATTCAGAAATCAACAGGTCATCATTCAAGTTGAAATTCCTGTTGGGAAAGAAATCTATGTAGCGGGTGCAGCCAATAATTTCCATTGGTATAATATCAAAAGCGGTCCCACCAATGTTACATTCGACTTCGACAATGAAAACGATTTGGAAGAATATTGGAATACAGGCATCTGGTATGTGATGACAGAAAATGGGGTGAAGCAAAAGTATGAAGACGCAGAACAAAAAGATGCAGATTCATCACCAGAAAGTGATTCGAAAAAAGATTCCTCTAATCATTTGAAAGTAAAACCAACAGTAGCCATTCAAGACCAATCCATTGATGAAAATGAAGAACTGGCTAAAATAGCCTATTCAAAAACCAAACTCCTGGGAATGGGATTGGGTTTGTTGAAGATGGGGTTTTAAAAAAGTGACAAGTTACAGGTACCGAGTAACAAGAAAATACAATTTGTATGTACTTGTTACTCGTTTCTATTTATTGACTCCAACAAGAAATTTCAAATCAAACATATGTAAAAATTACATGTTTATGTTTTTAAGATAATCATACTCGTATGATTAAACAGTATGATTTTTTCATGATTTTTTTTTACTATTTGCACCAAAACAAACATGAAATATGAACTATTTGTTAATATTTTATGTTTTCATGCAATGCCATTTCCCAACATTTTTAAAAATCAATCATGAGATATTTCCTGGTATCTGCGTTATTCTTTCTAGTGGTAATTGAAGGGTTCACTCAATCTGTTTCACCCAGAATGATACAACCCAATGATGTTTACCACATGAAACAGGTTCGTCAGCCTAAGATTTCACCTGATGGAAAATGGATTTTATACAGTTTGTCGCAAGTAGACTCTGCCAAGGATAAAAATACCAGTAAATTATACATGGTTGGCACGGATGGCAAGGAGACAATATGCCTGACGGAACAAACCAAGAACCCAGGCTCACATGACTGGAGTCCGGATGGTAAATACATTTCATTTCTGGCTTCTTCGAAGGAAAATGAATCAACATCAAGACAGCTTTTTTTGATGGACAGAAGAGGGGGTGAACCATTTCAGCTAACAAATTTTAAAGGGGATATTGAGGCATATGACTGGAGAAATGATGGTAAATCTATTGTATTCGCCATTGGTGATCCAAGCACTGCAGACACTGCTAAAACCAATATCAGGAAACCTTTTGAGATAAGCCGATACCAGTTCAAGCAGGATTATGAGGGATATCTGGATACACGTAAAACACATTTATATGCGTTTGAACTTGCTTCAAAAAAAACAGATACACTCACAAGGGGGAATTACAATGAAACAAATCCAAGTTTCAGCCACGATGGAAAATCTGTGGTATACATAAGCAACATTACTTCGGATCCAGATAGGAATTCAAATACAGATGTATTTTTAATTGATTTGAAATCCAAGAGCACTAAGCAGCTTACTACTTTCAAGGGATCCAATGGATCTCCTTCATTTAGTCCGGATGACAAGTTCATTGCGTATACACAATCCATTTCAGAGGATAAGTTTAACATGTATGATGTTCAGGAGTTATGTATTCTGAATCTGGGAACTGGAAAATCAGATAATCTCACACACAACCTTGACCGTTCAATAGATGGTTATGTATGGACATCTGATAGTAAATCAATTTTAGGAATTATTGAAGACGACAGGAAGCAGAACATCATCCAGTTGGATTTGGCTGGCAAGGGATATACCAAGATAACATCAGAAGACGCGGTATACAGTAACCTTCAAAGCAATGATGCAGGGCAGATTGTAATGTTATTCAGTGATCCGCATACCCCTGCAGAGATTTATACATTGGAAAATGGGAAAACAAAAAGATTAACCCATATTCAGGATAGTTTCCTTTCCACCATTAAAAAGATTTATGTAAAGGGTTTTCAATCCATATCCTCGGATAAAAATCTTGTATCAGGTATTTTGTATTTGCCCGATTCTGCTGCCAAAAATCTTCCTTTGGTGCTATTCATTCATGGCGGACCGGTTGCACAAGATGAATATTCATTTGATCAATCGAGGCAGATACTTGCAGCAGCAGGTTTTGCAGTTGCTGCAGTCAATTATAGGGGAAGCAGCGGAAGAGGGTATGCGTATTCCAAAGCAATTTATGGTGATTGGGGAAATAAGGAAGTGAAGGATATAGTTGGGGCAGCCAACTATCTTTTAAAAATGGGTATTGCAGATTCAAACAAATTGGCTATTGGGGGATGGAGTTATGGTGGTATTTTAACCAATTATACCATTGCAAGTGATACCAGATTCAAAGCCGCAGTAAGTGGTGCAGGAAGTTCTTTCCAATTCACTATGTATGGAACCGATCAGTATGTAAAACAGTATGATGAGGAATTGGGTGCACCTTGGAAAAATCCAAAAAAATGGACAGAGTTGTCATATCCATTTTTTAATGTAGACAAAATCAAAACGCCAACCATGTTCATGGCCAGTCAGAATGATTTCAATGTTCCTGTAGCGGGTGCAGAACAAATGTATCAGGCATTCAAGCATGAAGGCATTCCAACAGCATTGATCATTTATCCTGGTCAAAATCATGGATTGTCTGTACCAAGCTATATCGTTCACAGGTATGAAAAACATATCGACTGGTACAAACAATATCTTAAAAAATAGTAATTCAAATAACTATACATTTTTCTTTTTAAACCAAAACCAAAACCAATCAAGTTATGAGTAGAAAATCATTACTATCGATTTTCATTCTCTTGGTGTCTTTCCTTCCAATGTATGCCCAACAGGGAGTTGTTACGGGAAAGGTTACAGATGAGAATGGGGCACCTTTAGTAGGTGTGTCAGTTGTTGTAAAAGGTCAGGCAAAAGGTGCAACAACAGATGCATCAGGATCTTTTTCCATTGCAAATGCAAGTAAGAAAACCCTGGTTATATCCGCTGTAGGATATGAATCCAAGCAAGTAATTGCAAGCATGTCAATGCTTCAGGTTTCATTGAAAACAGATACAAAACTTCTTTCTGAAGTAGTTGTAACTGGTTTTGGTGGTTCAACCATTAAAAGGGATTTGACTGGCAATATTGCACGCGTTAAAGGCAAAGATATTGAGTACATGCCTACACCGAGCGTGGATGCTGCACTTCAGGGCAAGGCTGCAGGTGTATTTGTAAACAGTCAGTCAGGTAAACTTGGACAGGCTGTAACTGTAAGGGTTCGTGGTAACTCTTCCATCAGTGCAAGCAGTCAGCCTTTGTATGTTGTAGATGGTGTACCTATCACAACAAACGATCAAAGCAGTTATGGTGGAGACATGAATCCATTAACTGACCTCAACCCCAATGATATTGAATCCATTGAGGTTTTGAAAGATGCATCTGCGGGTGCAATTTATGGTTCAAGAGCAGCGAACGGCGTTGTGTTGATCACAACGAAAAGAGGTCGCGCTGGAAAAACCAATGTAAGTCTGAACGTCCAATCAGGTTATTCAGAAGCAACCAAAAGACTTCCCATGTTGAATTCAGAGCAGTATGCTGAATTGATTCTGGAAGGTGCAAAATACAGGGATGATCTGGATGGTACTCCTTTGAATGATCCAAATAGCTGGACATCTTATGTGAAGAATGATGTAATGGATTATTATAGCTACGGACAGTGGTCAAAAGATCCAACCAAAACATATGATTGGCAGGATGCTGTTTTCCAAAAAGGTCCTTATAAACAAGCTGATCTGCAAGTGAGAGGTGGAAATGACAAGACCAAGTTCTATACTTCTTTCCAGCATTTGGATCAAACTGGTACTATCATTGGAAACAATCTTCAACGTTCAACAGCTCGTATCAATCTAGACCAAAAGGCAAATGATTGGTTGGATATGGGAGTGTCAATGAGTTTGTCAAGAACATACAACAGACGTCTTCCAGATGATAACGCATTTTCCAATCCTTTGCAAGCAGTGGCATTGAATCCAATGACACCTTTCAAAGATCCCAATACTGGCTTGCCAGCAGGTGCACCTCCCGGTGATGTGAATATACCTTTGTATTACAATCCGGTTCTGACTGTTGAATATGGTAGGTTTACACAAGATGTTTACAGGACTTTCGGTAATTCTTATCTCAAAGCGAAAATCATTCCTGGATTGACTTTCCAAACTGAACTTGGAATGGATTATCTAAGTCAGAATGAAGAAGGATATTTCAAGTCACAAACTGTAAGAAATCAATCAACAGCAGTAAGAGGTGCAGGAACCAATACAGGTTCATTTGTAACGAACTACAATACAAACTCTTATTTCACGTATTCTAAATCTACATCCAAGCAGAACATTTCTGCTACGATGGGTATGCAGTATCAACAATCACAAGGTAAATTCAACTCAACTGCAGGAACTGATTTTCCTTCAAACTCTTATCAGAAAATAGCGAGCGCCGCTACAAAATCTGGTGGTAGTTCATCACAAACAGATTTCAGATTTTTATCTTACTTCTTAAGGGCGAATTATAGCTTGATGGATAAGTATATTGTAGCTGCCAGCGGACGTTTGGATGAATCATCCAGGTTCGGTAAAGACTCTCGCCAGGGTTTCTTCCCAGCTCTTTCAGCAGGTTGGATTATTTCGAATGAAAAATTCCTTGAGAAAATCAAAGCTATCAGCTTCTTGAAACTCAGGGCAAGCTATGGTATTGTAGGTAATGCAGAAATCGGCAACTTCCCTCAACTTGGTTTGTTTGCAGGTGATGCAGGTTATGCAGGAAATGCCGGCCAACGCCCTTCACAATTGAGGAATGATAGTTTGAGATGGGAAACTACCAAGCAAGCCGATTTTGGTCTTGATTTTGGCATCTTCAACAACAGGATCACTGGTGAAATCGACTATTATCAAAAGAAAACCACTGGTTTGTTACTCAACGTGAATATACCTGCAACTACAGGATTTTCAAGTGTTGTAAAGAACGTTGGAAAGCTTGAGAACAGCGGTTTTGAATTCGTTTTGAATAGCCAAAACCTTGTTGGTGCATTTAAATGGACAACCAATATCAATCTTGCATTGAACAAAGGAAAAGTAACAGATATTCAAGGACAAATCATTGAAGGTGGTGTCAGCAATATGAACCGTGTTCAGGAAGGTTATAATGTAGGTGTGTTCTATACGCCTGAATATGCCGGTGTTGATCCAACAAACGGAAATGCCTTGTTTTACAAAAATACCAAATTGGCAGATGGTACATTGGACAAAACAAAAACATCTGTATACAGTGAAGCACAACGTATTGTAGCGGGCGATCCAAATCCAAATTTGATTTTTGGTTTTACCAATACATTCGGATACAAAGGATTTGATCTTTCTGTATTCTTTAATGGTGTAAGAGGAAATCAAAACAATATTTATGGAATGGGAAGGTATTCATCAGCAAGTATGTTGTATGAAGATAATAATACAGCAGACCAGCTAAGAAGATGGAGAAAACCTGGCGATATAACTGATGTACCACAAGTGCGTTTGTACAGGGTGAATGGTTCTCAGGCCAGCAGCAGGTATATTGTAGATGGTGCATACACTCGTTTGAGATCTGTCATGTTGGGTTATACAATGAGTGGCAAGGCTCTTGCAAAAGCCAAGATTGAAAAAATCAGGTTTTATGTATCAGGTCAAAATCTACTCACTTTTACAAAATATACCTATTGGGATCCAGAGGTTAATGCCGACAGTTTTGATTCCAATATTGCAAAAGGAAATGATTTTTATACACCTCCGCAACCAAGAACAATGTTGCTCGGTATGAATGTTAGTTTTTAACCCCCAATACTTCAGTATATGAACATATTTACACTAAATAAAATCAGCAAACATATCAAGGTGATGTTCCTCCTTGGTGTATTTGCAGCAGGATGTGAAAAACGTCTTGACGTTACTCCTTTCCAGAGTATCTCTGCCGATAAGGCATTGCTTTCAGAAGATGATGTATATGTAACTTTGATTGGTGCTTATGATGGTGCACAAAATGCCGCTTCTTATGGAGGAGACATCATGGTGTTGAACGACCTGATTGGCAACACTACCAATATCAATTTTACTGGTACTTTCGCAGGACTTTCAGATGCATATCAAACTCAGATGGTTGCCAGCAATTCGTTTGCTGCAGGAACCTGGACCAGTTCTTATAACACTATCAACCGTTGTAACAATGTGTTGAGTGCATTGGATAAGGTTACATCTTCAACCACAAAGAAAAATTCAATTGAAGGTCAGGCACTTTTCCTCAGAGCTTCCATGTATTTTGAATTGGTAAGGTTATATGGAAAAACAATTGGAGATGGCGATTATGCTGTTAATCCGGGTGTTCCATTGGTATTGAAACCAACCTCTACTGTTTCTTCTTCAGATTATCTTGCAAGGGCAAGTGTGAAAGCTGTCTATGATCAAGTAATCATTGATTTGAATAAAGCAGAATCATTGCTGCCAGCCACCAACACTATTTACGCTACCAAATGGGCTGCTGCAGCACAATTGTCGAGAGTATATTTGATGTTGAAGAATTACACTGAAGCAGGGAATGCTGCAAACAGGGTAATTGCCGGAAGCGGTAAAACATTGAATCCTGATTTCACAAAATTGTGGTTCACTTTCATCAACAATGGCGGTGCATCTCCAAGTGAATATCTCTTTTCAATGACAGTTACTGCACAAGATGGATCTAACTCATTGAATACATATTTCGGAAGAAATATCAGTTCTATTCCAGGAACAAATGGTAGAAGCGATTGTAAAATCAAAGCTGCACATCTGGCACTTTATGAGGCAGGTGATCTTAGAAGGAATTTCTTTGTAGTGAGTGGGGGTAACAACTACACCATGAAACACCTTGATGCTAAAGGGAATGTTCCTGTTGTAAGGCTTGCAGAAATGTACCTTACAAGGGCAGAGTGCAATTTCAGAAATGGTACTTCTACAGGTGCAACAGCGTTGAGCGATGTTAATATGATTCGTGCAAGAGCAGGCCTGACAGCTTTAACTTCCCTTACACTGGATGCAATCACCAATGAACGTTATCTTGAACTTGCATTTGAAGGAAATAATCTTCATGAAGCAAAAAGACTACAAAAAACTGTTGGTACCAATGCCTGGAACTCTCCAAAACTTATTCTTCCTATTCCACAACGTGAAATAGATGTAAATAAGAACCTTGTTCAGAATTCAGGTTATTAATATTGATCAATTGTTTTTGATATTTTCAAAGCCCCGCAAAATGCGGGGCTTTGTTATTAACTTTGCAGCATGAAACTAACTCCCTTCACCCACCTTCACCAGGCACTTGGAGCCAAGATGGCCGAATTCGCTGGTTATAACATGCCCATTTCCTACACAGGTATCAATGATGAACATCAGGCAGTACGCACCAATGCGGGTGTGTTTGATGTGAGTCACATGGGAGAATTTGTTCTCAAAGGTGAAAACGCATTGGCACTTATTCAACGTGCCGGTTGCAATGATGCAGCAAAACTAACAGATGGTCAGGCTCAATACAGTGCCCTCATCAACCTGAATGGCGGTATTGTAGATGATATGCTTGTGTACTGTATCGAGCAGAATAAAGTATATATGTTGGTGGTGAATGCTTCGAATATTCAAAAAGATTGGGAATGGATTCAGCAGTTCAATGATGGGTCTGTGGAAATGCATAATATTTCAGATAAAACCTGTTTACTAGCGATTCAAGGTCCCAATGCTACCAAAATTCTTCAGCCACTCACAGATATCGATGTGCTCAACATGAAATACTACACATTTGCAAAAGGTGTTTTTGCAGGTGTTGAAAATGTATTGGTGAGTGCAACCGGTTATACTGGCGCAGGTGGAGTAGAAATTTATTTCGAAGACAAGGATGGTGATGCTGAAAAAATCTGGAATGCCATCTTTGAAGCAGGTGCAGCAGCAGGCATCAAGCCTGTTGGATTGGGTGCGCGCGATACCCTCCGTTTGGAAAAAGGATTTTGCCTTTATGGGAATGATATTGATGATTTCACCACACCGCTTGAAGCAGGATTGGGTTGGATCACCAAGTTCACCAAAGAATTTACCGCATCAGAATATCTTCAAAAGCAGAAGGCTGGTGGTGTTGAGAAAAAACTCGTCGGTTTTGAAATGATTGATCGCGGTATTCCTCGTCACGATTACAAGATCAGAGATGTAGAAGGAAACCTGATTGGTAAAGTAACCTCAGGTACCCAGTCGCCTACCCTCAACAAAGGCATTGGTATGGGCTATGTGCTTGCTGAATTTGCGCCTGTGGGTTCAGAGATCTATATTGATATCCGCGATAAACAAATAAAAGCACAGGTTGTGCAACTTCCCTTTGTTAAATAATCTGAGATGGAAAGCAAAGAGCGTCAACTTTTCACATGTCTTTCTCCGGCTTTACTCAATCTATATGATATCAGCAACAGCGTAGTGGTGATTATTGATGTGCTTCGTGCAACATCCACCATTGCCACTGCATTGCACAATGGAGCAGAATGTGTCATTCCTGTTGCAACCGTTCCACAATGTATTGAGTTGGGCGAACAACTCGGCGGTATTACGGCAGGTGAACGTGATGGGAAAGTGGCACATGGATTGAGTTACGGGAATTCACCGTTTGAGTATCCGAGAGATTTTATCGAAAACAAAAAACTGGTGCTCACTACCACCAATGGCACCAAGTTATTGCATATGGCATTGGATCGTGGCGCACCAGAGATCATTACTGGGTCATTCCCTAATCTATCTGCTGTATGTGAGCATCTTATTGCATCCGGCAAAGATGTATTGCTTGGATGCGCTGCCTGGAAAGACCGTGTGAACATGGAAGACACCTTGTTTGCAGGTGCTGTGATCAACAGCATCAAAGAGCATTTCACCATACACTGTGATTCATCTAAGATCGCAGAAACCATGTATCTTGAAGCAGGTGCTGATCGATTTGAATACATGAAAGAACGCGGTGCTACACACTATTACAGACTTTCACGATACGGTCTCGAAAAAGACATCCGTTATTGCCTCACAGAAGACCAAGCCAATGTACTTCCGATATTCAAGGGAGATAGGTTGGTGGTAATATGAGAGAAGAGAGAAGAGAGAAGAGAGAAGAGAGAAAGGAGAAAGGAGAAAGGAGAAAGGAGAAGAAATAAAAAGACACTTGTGTAAACCAATTGTATTTCACTTGTGCCTTGTGACCTGTGCCTTGTGACCTGTGCCTTGTGCCTCGTGCCCTGTGCCTTGTGCCTTTTTCATTAAATTGCTACAAATCCCATTACATGGAACAATCATCATTAAGAAGCCAGGGTTGGTTTGGAAGAAAAGACAAGGATGGCATCATCTACAGAAGCTGGATGAAAAACCAGGGTATGCCGAATGATATGTTTGATGGCAGGCCTGTAATTGGTATTTGCAATACATTTAGTGAGTTGACTCCCTGCAATGCGCATTTCAGGGATTTTGCGGATAGTATAAAAAGAGGTGTGATAGAAGCCGGGGGATTTCCTTTAGAGTTTCCAGTGATGAGTCTAGGAGAAACCCTGCTCAAGCCAACAGCCATGCTGTTTCGCAATCTGGCGAGCATGGATGTGGAAGAATCAATTCGGGGAAATCCGATAGATGGCGTGGTGCTGATGACCGGATGCGACAAAACCACTCCTTCAACAGTGATGGGCGCCAGCAGCGTAGGCTTACCAACGATTGTGGTGCCCGGTGGTCCTATGCTGAATGGAAGGTATAAAGGCCAAACCATAGGCAGTGGTACACATGTGTGGAAGTTTGACGAAGACATGAAAACAGGCAAAATGACCCAGGAAGAATGTGAGGTGGCTGAAAGTTGCATGAGCCGTAGCATTGGGCATTGCATGACCATGGGAACCGCGTCCACCATGGCTACCATGGTAGAAGCATTGGGACTTTCCTTAAGTGGAGCATCTGCTATACCTGCAGCAGATTCCCGAAAAAAAGTAATGGCACAACTCAGCGGAAGAAGAATCGTGGAAATGGTCAAAGAAAATCTTACGATTGATAAAATACTTACCCGCAAGGCATTTGAAAATGCCATCAAAGTAAATGCTGCAGTAGGTGGTTCCTCCAATTTCCTCATCCATATGATGGCCATTGCAGGCAGAATTGGGGTTGAACTGACGCTCGAAGATTTTGACCGATTGGGTAGCAAGATTCCGCTGCTTCTTAATCTTATGCCTTCTGGAAAATTCCTGATGGAGGATTATTATTATGCAGGGGGCTTACCTGTCATTTTAAACGAACTCAAGAATGAATTGCACCAGGATGTGATCACCGTAACTGGTAAGAACCATTATGAAAATATACAAGGACAGGAAACCTGTTACAACAGGGAGGTAATTGCCACCATGCAGGAGCCACTGATTCCTGAAGCCGGATGCGTGGTGGTGAAAGGAAACCTTGCAGAAAATGGAGCTGTTATTAAACCTTCTGCCGCCACTCCATCCTTGATGCAACACATTGGTAAAGCAGTGGTGTTTGAAAGCATTGAAGACTATCATGCGCGGATAGATGACCCTGAGCTGGATATAGATGAAAACTCCATCATGGTCTTGAAATATGTTGGCCCCGTGGGTTATCCCGGTATGCCAGAAGTTGGTAACATGGCGTTGCCCAAAAAGATCTTGGAAAAAGGCATTAAAGACATGGTACGCATCAGCGATGGTCGAATGAGTGGTACCGCCTATGGTACGGCCGTTTTGCATGTTTCGCCCGAAAGTGCCATAGGAGGCACATTGGCACTGGTAAAGAATGGCGACCTGATTGAATTGAATGTACCTGAACGTCGATTACAGCTACTTGTTAATGAAGAAGAGTTGATGCAAAGAAGGGCTTCATGGAAAGCGCCAGCACCCGCATCCAACCGTGGTTATGTTGGCCTGTATGTAAAACATGTACAAGGAGCAGACCAAGGTGCAGATCTTGATTTCTTGAGAGGAAGTTCCGGAAGTGTGGTCACAAGAGATTCACATTAAAGGTTGAGCGTTGTGGGTTCTTTGTTATAAATATCACACAGAAAACACAACCTAAAACCCACGACTTCAAGAAAAAAAATCCGCAAAGTTAATGCATTTTTTTCACATAAAATGTAGTAGAACGCCATCTTTAAAATATGTTTGAATAATGCATAAAGCGGTGTCTTAATCGTTATTTTCGCTGATTAACGAAAATAAAGCATGTCACTTTCCCATATATTGAAATTTGTTTACAACAACGGTACAGACGAGGTTATACGAAGAGGGAAAAAGATACACGCCATCGGCTATGTTGAATTTGCAGAGCATGATGATTTGTTAGGCTCTGTAACGTTCAGGGTCAAAGATGACAACTACAGCACATACTATAAGGTCCATGTTCAAAAATATCGGGATGCAAAAGCAATTTCACTTCGATGTTCATGTCCGTATAATTTAGGTGATATATGTCGCCATGAAGCAGCAGCTTTGTTGCAGTTACAGGACCTGGTTGATAAGAATATGTTGGGCGACAGAAGCATCAAGTATGATCAGAAGCATACGGTATTGAAGATGAAGAGTATTGAACTCAAAGTCATTCGTTTGCTTGCAGCTCCGGGTGTAACAGATCAGGCAGAAGCATTGTTACGCAAAACCAAAGCCAGCATTGTTAGTGCCAAAGATGAAAGGGTGGAAGCAAAGTTTGATATTGATGGTGAAATCTTTCCTGTTGTATTACAGAGAAATGAAGAACGGAATTTTGATACCTCTTGTAAATGCATTGAAGAGAATCATCCAATCTGTGTGCATAAGGTAGCCTTGTTTTATCAGCTGATCAATTCATTCGGCGCACATTATTTTGATACCATCCGAAACTTTGATAAAGAGAAAAATAAACTTCTTGGTATTTACGGCTATAGCATGAATGAGCCTGATTGGGAGAAGAAATTCGAGTTCACCTATAAGGATGGCAAACCATTTTTGCGTGTATTGGATCCCACTGTTAAACGAGTTGCTACACCTGTTGCAGATTCTAAGCCAGTGATTGCAAAACAAGTGGAAATAGCAGCACCTGAAGTTGAAAAAATAGTTGAAAAAAATGCGGAAAGATTAGGCATTGTATTTGTTGAAACTCCCAAAAAATATCCTGGTTTTACCATTGATCTGGTGATGGGTGAATATGACGAAGAGGGAAGTTCATTCGTTGGAAAAGTAGAACGCCTTGACTTGCAAAAGTACATTGCTACCCAGGGTATGATCAATGACGATCTTAATTTATTGAATGCTGTACGGAAAATACAACCTGCAGAAATTGATAAGTATCTGAGCCGAAACTCACCATTCTCAGGCATTTGGGAGAATATCATTTATTCTGAAGAAGAAGGTTTGCCAGCCGAAACAACAAATTTGATTGATGAATATTTGCATCCTAAACTGGTAAAACTTTTTAATGAAAATGTAGACCGCACTTCGTTTTTTATACTTCCAACAGGAAAGCTTTTTACAACAGCAAATCTAAAAAAAATTGAAGCAAGCAATGACAGGATGATTCCATCATTGGAAATCATTCCTGAAAAAAAACATATCAACGTAATTCCAAAAGCGATCATTCGTGAGTGGGATACAGAACTTTCATCCAATGAATGGGTATCACCTTTGATTGGTGTTTTCAATGATGTCATGTATACATGGGATTCATTGGAAGATTTTCAATCCATTGCTGAATTCATTCCACTCAAAAGCCAGAAAGTGGCCAACACTGCATGGCCACCATATTTGGATAAAGTGATTCTTCCTTTTGCACGAACATACAAAGTGGATTTTGACAGGTCCATGTTGAGTGAATTGTATGAAGGAAATCCGCAATGTCATGTGTTGTTGCAAGAGAAAAATGATTACCTCATATTCTCGCCGGTATTTTTATATCACGGATATGAATTGAAGTATGCCGACAAGGAAACGATTTTCCTTCCAGAAGGATCAAGGATCAGGATGATCAAACGTGATATGGTGAAGGAGCAGGAATTCATGCGCAACATCACTTCCCTGCATTCCAATTTTATTCGTACAGATAACAGTTTCAATCTGGTGTTGAAAGGTGCGGATGTGTTGAAGAACAATTGGTTCTTCCTGTTCATGGATGCCATGAAAGAAGCAGAAGTTCCAGTGGTAGGATTTGATGTGTTGCGCAATTTCAGGTTCAATACAGCAAAACCACAAACAAAAATTTACATCAGCAGTGAGGTGGATTGGTTTGATGCGAAAGTTAATGTGGTCTTTGGTGATCAACAGGTAACCATTGAAGAGATCAAACGCGCACTGACCAACAAGCAACAGTTTGTTCAATTGAACGATGGAACATTGGGTATCCTTCCTGAAGAATGGTTGAAAAAATATTCATTGCTGTTCAGGGTTGGTGAAGGGAAGAATGATAAGTTACGTTTGTCCAAGTTTCACTTGAGTGTAATTGATGAATTGTATAATGGCATCGATGAAACAGAGGTGATGATTCGCTTGGAAGAAAAATACGAGCGTTTAAGAACGTTTAACAGGATCAATGAAGTGGATCCGCCGAAGGCGCTTTCATCCATTCTTCGTCCGTATCAGGTGGCAGGATATCATTGGTTGAATTATCTCAATGAAGTGGGATGGGGTGGTATTCTGGCAGATGACATGGGTCTTGGTAAAACCATCCAGGCTTTGTCTTTTCTTCAATTGTTCAAAGAGAAAAATGGCACGATGAATGCCATGGTGGTTTGTCCCACCACCTTGATGTTTAACTGGGAAAATGAGATCAAGAAATTCACACCCAATCTCACTTATCGAATTCATCATGGTGGTGAGCGTGAGCGAGATAAAAAAATATTTGAAGATCATGATGTGATCATCACCACCTATGGAACATTGAGGAGTGATATCAAATTCATGCTAGAAACAGAATTTGATTATGTGGTACTGGATGAATCGCAGGCGATCAAAAATCCGCAGAGCAAGGTAACCAAGGCAGCATGTCTGTTGAATGCAAAGAACAGATTGTGCATGAGTGGTACGCCTTTGCAGAACAATACATTTGATGTGTATGCCCAGATGAACTTCCTCAATCCTGGAATGTTGGGAAGTGTTGAATTTTTCAGAAATGAATTTGCAACACCCATTGATAAGTTTGGTGAAAAAGAACAGAAGGATCATCTTCGAAAACTCTTGTTCCCCTTCATTTTGAGAAGAACAAAAGAACAGGTGGCAAAAGATCTTCCAGAAAAAACAGAAACGATTTTGTTCTGTGAAATGGAAGCTGAGCAAAGATCCATTTATGATGCATATAGAAATGATTATCGTGATAAGATATTGGGTGTGATTGATCAGCAGGGTGTTGCCAAATCACAACTTACCATCTTGCAAGGTTTGATGAAACTGCGACAGATCTGTGATTCACCGGCCATCATGAATGAGCCAGAGAAATTCCCGAATGCATCTGTGAAGTTGGAAGAGATTGGAAGGGAGATCACAGAGAACATTGGAAATCACAAAGCATTGATCTTCTCACAGTTCCTGGGAATGCTTGCCTTGATCAAGGAAAAGCTGACAGAACTCGGTGTGAAGTTTGAATATTTTGATGGAAGCACGTCGGCACAAGACAGGGAAAAAGCAATTCAAAGTTTCCAAAAAAATGACGAAGTGAGGGTGTTCCTGATTTCACTCAAAGCGGGTGGTGTAGGTCTGAACCTTACTGCAGCAGATTATGTATACATTGTAGATCCATGGTGGAATCCGGCAGTAGAGCAACAGGCCATCGATCGTACACATCGTATCGGACAAACAAAAAACATCTTTGCATACAGGATGATTTGTAAGGATACCATTGAAGATAAAATTCTGCAACTTCAGGAGAAGAAGCGCTCACTCGCCAAAGACCTCGTTTCAGATGACGATGGATTTGTGAAGACGCTGACGAAGGAAGATGTGGAGTATCTTTTTAGTTGAGAATGTTTAGAAAGTTTAGAAGGTTTAGGAAGTTTAGAAGGTTAAAGTAAAAAATCTTATACATCTTAAACATCCTCAACTTCCTAAACCTTCTAAACTTCCTAAACTCATATCGCTTTCCCCGCCAAATACAAGGTTGCCAATACAACGAGTATTCCAAATACTTTCAGTATCAGTGGATGTTTGTATTCGCCCATGATATCCTTTCTGTTGCTTGCAATCAAGATGAGTGTAAGTGCAATGGGAAGAATGAATCCATTCAACGCTCCAACCACGACCAATGTTTTTACAGGTTTCCCAACGGTGAGAAAAACAGTCAATGCAATCAATACAAATGCGATCAACAAACCCTTTTCATTTTTTTCAATCGATGGATGAAATGACCGAAGGAATGAAATGGATGTATATGCAGAGCCCACTACAGAAGTGATGGCTGCGCTCCACATCACCACGCCAAAAATCAAATATCCTATTGTGCCGGCAGCATGCTGAAACACCGATGCAGCGGGGTTTCCAGCGTCGAGCGACAATCCTTTGGAAACCACTCCCAGTGCTGCGAGAAATAAAATGATGCGCATGACGGATGTAATCAAAATAGCAGAAACAGCTGATCTTCCCACTTCTTTGGAATGTGATGGTCCTGTTAAACCTGCATCTATCAATCGGTGTGCACCAGCGAAACTAATGTACCCTCCAACGGTTCCACCCACCAGGGTGATGATGGACATGAAATCAATTTTCACAGGAACAACACTTCTGTACATTGCTTCTCCAACTGGAGGTGACGCCTTGAATACGACATAGATTGTCAACACAATCATTACGATGCCCAATATTTTTGCAAATGCATCCATCCATGCCAATGAATCTTTGTTGATGAAGATGAGTATCGAAATAGCAGCACTGATAATTGCTCCAGTTTCTGCGCTCCATCCGGTGAGTACCGACAAGCCCAATCCCGATCCGGCCAGATTTCCAGTGTTGAATGCGATCCCACCTATTATAATCAAGACTGCCAGCAATGCACCTGCACCAGGTAAAACCTTGTTTCCCAATTCTTGTGCACGCAATCCACTTGCTCCCAGGATTTTCCAGATGTTCAGTTGTGCGCCGATATCCAGGATGATGGAAATGAGGATCACAAATCCAAAGCTTGCCATCAGGTTGCTGGTAAAAAGGGCGGTTTGTGTCAGGAAACCCGGACCAATGGCGGAAGTAGCCATCAGGAAGGCTGCCGCGATGATGGGTGATCCGGAGAGTTTTTGTATGAATGATTTTTTCATTTCCATGATGGAAGTATTGATGTTCATATGTTGCCATGTATTCCGTCGGCTAAAGCCGACGGCAACATTTTCAAGCCCCTTCGGGGCTGAAGAAGTAAGTTTATTAAACCACTGGTTCACTCCACATTTCCACACCTCCACTTTTCCACTATTCTCTCGGCTAAAGCCGACGGCAAGATCCTGCCTGCCGGCAGGCAGGTTTCAAGCCCTTAGGGGCTAAATTATAGAATATGCATGAATAGCCGGCTTCAGCCGGCTTTATATTTGTTGCCGTTGCCTTTAGGCAACGGGGAAGGAAAGTTTTTGTATGAATGATTTTTTCATTTCCATGATGCAATATCGATATGGTTTGCTTTCAATCCTTCTTGTATGGCTTTCGCAAATTCAACTGCATGTGCTCCATCGCCATGAATGCAGATGGTATCTGCATAAATCGCAACTGAATTGCCTGTCGTTGTAATCACCTTTTGTTCTTTGATGATCTGTAAGACCTGATTCAATGAATCACCAACTTCTTCAATCATTGCATTGGATGAAGTTCGTGGTGTGAGTCGCCCTTGATCTGTATACGTTCGGTCAGCAAACACTTCACTGCAAAAACGCAATCCCACTTGTTCAGCAGCTTGCCCCGAGCAGCTATTCGACAAGCCATACAGGATCAGATCTTCACGAAGGTGTTTGATGGTTTCTGCAATGGCCAATGCAATCTGCATATCATCCGCAGATGCATTGTAAAGCGCACCATGTGGTTTCACATGAGAAACATGCATATGCAGTTCTTGTGCAATCTCTAAAAAGTGAGTAACCTGATCATGGATGAAACGTTTTATTTCATCGATGCTACAATCAATCTTCTTTCTTCCGAAATGTTCTTTATCTGGATATGAAGGATGAGCCCCAATCTGAACATTATATTGTTGAGCGAGCAGCATTGTTGTACGCATGGTTTCATCATCACCTGCATGTCCACCGCAGGCGATGTTCGCCGAACTGATGTAGGGCATGATCAGAAAATCTGAATCACATCCTTCACCCATATCGCAGTTGAGGTCGATTGAAAGGGGCATGGTACAAGTTAAATCAAAAGTCACAAGGCACAGGGCACAAGGCACAAGAAAAAGTCAAAAATTATTTGAATTCCTTCGTTCCTTGAATATAAAATCTTGTGCCTTGTGCCCTGTGCCTCGTGACTTTTTAGTATATTCATTCTATGAACAAAAGAACATTCCTCAAATCAACAGCGGTTGCATCCGCGGGATTGCTTGCCAGCAAATCATTTGCATTCAACATTTTGAATAAGAATCTGAAACCTGCTGAACTCATTGTGGGCCACAATGGATTTACATATACGGTGGACAAAGGCTGGGCCAAGATCAGCGCAAGTACGCATCCGGTCATCAATTGCCATGAAATGGTTCAGGACAGCAAAGGTCGATTGATCATGGTAGGTGATGATGTACACAACAATATTCTCATTTTTGATAAATCCGGTCAGTTGCTGGATTCATGGGGAACATCTTTTCCTGCAGGACATGGATTGACCATCAGCAAGGAAAATGATGAAGATTTTCTGATGATTGTCGACAATGGATTTTACACAGACATGTCTGGCAAATCAAAATCGCAGCATGGGAATGTAGTGAAAACAGATCTCAAGGGAAGAGTCATCTTTTCATTGGCACAGCCACATACCATTGGTGTGTACAAGGATGAAGACAGATATTTTCCAACGGAAACGGCTGTGGCTCCCAACGGAGATATTTATGTAGCGGATGGATATGGTTCTGATTATATACTTCAATTTGACAGCAGGGGAAGATTTATCAGGAAGTTTGGCGGACATAACAACGAAAATCCGGATCATAATTTGAATTGCGCCCATGGTGTGGTAGTAGACACACGTGATAAGAATAATCCTGTATTGATATGTACATCAAGGGAAGATTGTTGTTTCAAGGTGTTTACACTCGAAGGTAAATTCATCAAGCGAATTGATACACCGGGTATGTATGTATGCAGGCCTGTCATTCATGGTCCACATCTCTATGCAGGTGTATGTTGGTCGAAAGACGCACAAGGTAAAAAGCAAAATGCAACAGGATTTCTAACGATTCTCGATACCAATTATAAAGTGTTGGCTAGTCCGGGCGGCACAGCCCCCGTATATAAGAATGGTGTATTGCAGCAAACCTTTCAACATGAATCAAGGGTATTCCAACATGGGCATGATGTTTGCATTGATGAAGATGATAGTATTTATGTTTGTCAGTGGAATGCAAATCGTACTACGCCAATTAAGTTGACGAGAGTATAAGAAGGTTAATTATGTTTAGAGAGGTTAAGGGAGGTTAAAATTTTCAACTTCCCTTAACCTCTCTTAACGTTTTTTAACAGTCCGGAGGCCTCAAACAGCTTCCAGCAGTATATTTCCATCGATACCAAGTTTTTGGTGAATAGCCTTGAGAAAGTAAACGTCGGGTTCTTGTTTTCCTGAGAGAATTTTCGATATTCTGGAGCCAGTCGTATTTAACATTTCGGCCAATCTCGATTGGGTAATATTCATTTCATCAAGCCTTTGTTGAATGAGAAGGTTGAGTGATATATTGAATGCATTTGGCAACATCAATGTTTTTTCAAAATCACTTGCCAACAAAGTAAGTAGGTGCAATTCTTTTTCTTCCTTTTTTTGAAGTGCATGAAATCCTCCCATTTTTGTAGCCTTTTGAATAATTTTTTCAATCATTTTCATGATTGCGTCATATTGTTCTTGTGTTCTGATTTTGTCGATCATTGTTAAATAGTTGAGAAACTGATTAAAATTAATATTTTCTATAATAGAAATTAAATTCTTATTTAGAAATATAAATCTTTATCAACTATTATAAAAGGAGTTGTCAGTTGTTTTCAACAAAATCTAACATGTATTCTCAATTATTATGGTGTAAAATCCCACATTTCATAGGTTTTTTAACCTTTTTATAATTTCTATATTTTTTCACTTTTGCTCTATGAGAAAAGAGTTAAGTATTGAAATTGATATTTTATCAGAATCTGTTATAGCCGTTCAAACAGGAAAAATTTATGAAACAAATGCGTCAAAAGTTGAAGCTAAATTCATTAATAGTATTCACAAAAAAGATGGTTGGAAATTCAATTGGAAAAAAGAGTATAAAAATCAAAGTCATTTAATATATAAATTAACACTTAAGATTGATTCCAATATTATACTTGGACTCATTAGTATAGAAATTAAAGAAGACCATGTCCAAGTTCATCTAATTGAAAGTTCACCTTTAAATGTTGGAAAATCTAAAGTATATCTGGGAATAGGTGCGAATCTGTTTGCATTTGCTTGTAAAGTATCAGAGGATAAAGGTTTTGATGGAAACATAGGGTTTATCAGTAAAACAAGTTTAGTAGAGCATTATTCATTAAATTTGGGTGCGATTCATTTGGGGAGCGGAAAAATGATAATACGTGAAAACATAGCAAAAAAACTCATTCAAAAATACTTCTCGCATGGGAGCCACTAAGCAAGTCAAGGAATTTCAAGATATAGATTGTACTGGTGTGATTCCAATTTCACAAAAGGATGATACGTTTTTCAGGGAGTATTTTCAAAAATTGAAATCAAAACAAGCAAAAGAAAAAGTAAAAAAATATTCAGTCCTTAAAAACAATTCTAGAAATTAGATCATTTTACGGCTAAAAAATATTTAACCAGTTTTACTTGTTTTAAAACAGAATTGCACACATGAGCACCTCCAACAATCATGATGAACGCATAGCTAAGATGAAATTCTCATCTGTGTATCCATTGTATTTGACTAAAGTGGAGAAGAAAGGAAGGACAAAGGAGGAGTTGGATCAGGTTATTTCGTGGTTGACCGGATATGATCAGAGAAAAATACAGCAGCTGGTAGAGCAGACCATCACGTTTGAAGACTTTTTCAAGTCAGCAACGATCCATGCAAATGCAAATCTCATTACAGGTGTCATTTGTGGATATCGCGTAGAGGACATAGAAAACCCACTCACGCAGCAAGTTCGTTACCTTGATAAGCTAGTTGATGAATTGGCCAAGGGGAAAAAGATGGAGAAGATTTTGAGGGG
>CANFHO010000048.1 GCA_947447005.1 Chitinophagaceae bacterium | reverse complement strand
TTATGTCTAACCCCTAACTTCTAACCCCTAATCTCTATTAATGTGCTTCCAACCAATTTCCGCCCATTCCAGTTTCTGCCATCACAGGTACACCATTGGGTAGCGGCAATGCTTTTTCCATATTTTCGAGAATACACTTTTTCAAGTCATCCGCTTCAGTTTTCAATGCATCAAAGATCAATTCATCATGTACCTGTAAAATCATCTTGCTTTTGAATCCTTCTTTCTTGATCGCAGCATGCACTTTAATCATGGCAAGTTTGATCATGTCTGCTGCAGTGCCTTGAATAGGTGAATTGATGGCATTGCGTTCTGCAAAGCCTCTCACTGTAAAGTTGGATGAATTGATATCTCGCAACCAACGTTTTCTTCCCATCAAAGTTTCCACATATCCTTTGTCTTTTGCAAAGTTGATGGTGGATTCCATATATTCTGTAATACCTGGAAATTCTTTTTTATAATTATCAATGATGGTTTTTGCTTCTGTTCTGCTGATCCCCAGGTTCTCGGCCAATCCGAATGCACCTTGTCCATATATGATTCCGAAGTTTACACTCTTGGCCTTGTACCTCATTTCTTTTGTTACATCTGCTTCTTCAACTCCATACACTTTTGCTGCTGTGGCTGTATGAATATCTTTTCCTGATTTGAATGCCTCGCACATATTCGGATCACCACTGATAGCAGCAACAATTCTCAACTCGATTTGAGAGTAGTCGGCCGATATCAATACATGATCACTGTCTCTTGCCACAAATGCTTTTCTGATTTCTTTTCCCCTGTCGCTTCTCACAGGTATATTCTGCAAATTGGGATTGTTACTTGCCAATCTTCCAGTTACAGCAATAGCCTGTCCATATGTTGTATGTACCCGTCCTGTCTTTGGATTGATCAATTCTGGCAAGGCATCCACATAGGTGGAACGTAATTTGGTGAGTTCACGAAATGCCAGAATATCAGATACGATCGGGAACTGATGAGCAAGTTTTTGCAATACATCCTCACCCGTTGCATATTGTCCGGTTTTGGTCTTCTTTGCTTTGGGATCCAACATTAGTTTTTCAAACAACACTTCTCCCAATTGTTTTGGTGAAGCCAGATTGAAACGAACACCTGCTTTTGCATATACTGCTTCTTCTGCTATTTTTGCCTCTCTCTCCAGTTCTTTAGAATACTCATTTAAAAAATCAACATCAACCTTGATTCCTTCAAACTCCATATCTGTCAATACTTTCACCAAAGGGTTTTCCACTTCATAGAACACTTTCTCCACTTCTTTTTCTTTCAATTGAGGTTGAAAGATATTTTTTAATTGAAGGGTGATATCTGCATCTTCACCGGCATATTCTTTTACCTTCTCTATTTCCACATCACGCATGTTGCCCTGGTTCTTTCCTTTCTTTCCAATCAATTCATCAATATGAATTGGTTCATACCCAAGGTATTTTTCACTCAATACATCCATACTTCTTTTCCCTTCCGGCTCAATCACATAGTGTGCAAGCATGGTATCAAAAATATTCCCAGACAATTCAAATCCGTGATTCTTCAATATCAATAAATCGTATTTGATATTCTGTCCGATCCATATTTTCTCAGCATCGTTGAACAATACGGAAAATGATTCAAGGATTTTTTTTGTTTCGTTGCGGTCAGTGGGACAAGGAACATATTTTGCGGTGCCCACTTTTGTTGAAAAGCTCATACCTACAATGTCTGCCTGGTTTGCATCCAATCCTGTTGTTTCTGTATCAAAACAGATTTCTTTCTCTTTTATCAACTGATCGATCAGTTCAAGTATTTTTTCCTGGGTATCAATCAGGTCATATTGATGTGTAGTATTGTTTATATTTTTATCAACAGTAATCTTGATGGTTTCGGATGATTCTTCATCATTGTTTGATGAGGAAACAGACACGGTAGTGCCACCACCAAACAAATCACCTTGTACTGTTGCACCCTGAGGTACCACAGGTGCAGCCATTGGAATATCTTCTCCGAGGATTCGTTTACCGATGGTTCTGAATTCCAATTCACTGAAAATTTCCTTCAATGCTTCTTTGTTTGGTTCCTTCATGTTGAAATTCTCTTCATGGAATTCAACAGGAACACTGGTAATAATCGTTGCCAATTTTTTACTCATGATGGCTAAATCCTTGCCTTGACGCACTTTTTCACCCAATGCACCTTTAATTTCATGTGCATGTTCAAGTACATTTTCAAGTGTGTGATATTCTGCAAGTAGCTTGGATGCTGTTTTTTCACCCACCCCAGGTATTCCAGGGATATTGTCCACTGCATCTCCCATCATACCCAGGATATCGATCACCTGGGAAACATTGTTGATGTTCCATTTCTCACATACTTCCTTCGGACCAATAATCTCGAAATCGCCGCCTTGATAAGGTGGCTTGAAAATTTTAATATTCTCCGAAACAAGCTGGCCATAATCCTTATCCGGTGTAACCATATACACTTCATACCCTACTTTCTCGGCTTGTTTTGCCAGTGTACCAATCACATCATCTGCTTCGAATCCGTCTGTTTCGATGATTGGAATATTAAAGCTCTCGATAATTTTCTTGATATCCGGAATCGATGCAAGCAAGTCTTCTGGCGCTTCCTGGCGATTTGCCTTATAGTCCGCAAAATCCGTATGACGTTCAGTAGGAGCTGCTGTATCAAAGCAAATTGCCATGTGACTTGGTTTCTGTTTGTTGATCAGATCGATCAAGGCATTGGTGAAACCGAATTGCGCATTGGTATTTTTCCCTTTACTGGTAATTCTCGGACTCCTGATCAGTGCATAATATGCACGGAAAATCATCGCAAATGCATCAACTAAAAACAGACGTTTATCCATGGGGCAAAGATAGAGAAAAGAGAAAGGAGAAAAGAGAAAAGAGAAAAGTGAAAAGAGAAAGGAGAAAAATGAAACAGCTATAAAACAACTACTATTCTTCTCTTTTCTCTTTTCTCTTTTCTCTTAAAAAATGCGGTAGCATTTTTAACCAAGTTGGCCAATCATGATTTATGTCATTTCCCCAGATATTGAGTGTATGTGGAATCGACTTGTTGTGCAGCATATCGGAAAAGCGTTTGTTAGCTTCCGGATCTTCATTTGAACCACTTCCTGTGGCGATGACGATCTTGCCGTTTCGCATTTTTTCCAATGTATCATGATCCTGTTCGTTCGGGATATAATGCATGGGTGAATTGAAATACACTTGTTCATCATAATAGCCATGGGTGTATTCCATCAAATCATATACACCACTCATGGCAATCACGCCAGCAAAAAGATCTGGTCGCTTGAAATACAAATTGACGGAATGAAATGCACCAAAAGATGCTCCGCTAAGTATGATGGGAGTTTCAGCAGAAGTAGCATTTTTAATAAAGGGAACCACCTCATTGAAAATATATTCATTGAATTGATTCTGACGGATGGCCTTGTGTGCACCATCCATTTGCTTGTTCATCCAGCTTTCCATGTTGATGCTGTTCACAGAAAAGACCTTTACTTTACCTGCATCAATCATGGGCGCCAATGCATCAATCAGTCCAAACCGCTGGTATTCCAGATAATCAGCTGCAGCAGTGGGTATCATCAACAAAGAAAATCCATAGTGTCCATAAACGGCAATAGGCATTTCCTTATTCAAGGAAGGACTATGCCATCTATGTCTTTCTTCGTGCATTTATGGAACCACTTTTATGATACCTCTCATCACAGAAGCGTGTCCAGGATAACTACAAATGAAGATATATTGTCCTGGTTTGATAGGCGCAATGAAATAGATTGATTCTGAAGAGTTGGGTTGTAACAAAGCTGTATGGAACAATACTTTTGGAGTATTCGGAACAAAGTTCATTTGAGATCCTTTCAATCCCAATTGCAAAGAAAGATTTGCCACATCATCAGCAGCGCCAGGTGCTGTAATCACTACATTATGTGTCATATCATCATTGTTGTTGAATATGAGTCTGATCTTAGAACCAGCTTTCACTTCAAATTCAGTAACATCATATTTCAACCCTGGTTTGGTACCCAACTTCAATACTTTATCAGGTTGTATCCAATCAGTTGGCATGGTAGTTTGACGCTTTTTGCTTGCTGCCATTGGTTTGGCTGCTGCCATCATTGACATATCATGATGCATCATACTCATCTTTACCTTGTCAGCATCTTTCAATACCGTTTTAGGTCCGTCTGGAATGTAATTCATGGTATAATACGCTGTGTTGTGCAACAATGCTTTATTGTCTTTCGACTCGAGATTGTTGAGCTTGATTTCATGGATATAGCCTTCAATTAAACTATCCAGGACCAATTTTACCTTTTTACCATCAGCGGATGGAATGATACCAATGATTTTTCTTTCACGGTTTTCAATGATTGGGCTGCCATATTCATGGTGGTATTGATAGGTGAAGCTGTTGATTGCATAGTTCATGGGATTTTTGAGAATAGACTCATCTACGGGAAGCGTAAACTCAACTTCCATACCATCAGACATGGCATGAATATCTTTCATTTCAAAGGGTATTTCACCGTTCCAGACCAATCTTTGTAAGGCATAATCTGCTTTACCTGTGCTGGCCCAACCTCTGCTGGTCATTCCGCCAAACAAAGAACCATCCAATCCCCATCTTAATTTGATCAGACCTGATGCAAATCCTTCAAAAAACGGATAACATGCTCCCTGATATTTACCTTTTACTTTTTCAAGCGACATCCTCATGATCTTGGAGTGCCCTTGGTCTGCTACAAAGTATTGCCCAGTGAACGGACCAAATGAGCCACCTGTTTGATCTTCAGCGATATCTGCTGTAGAGATTCCCATGATGGTATGCGGAAACCAAACAGCCGGTAGTTTTAATTCCTTGATCTTTTTTGCAGCTTCGAACATGGGTTGTCCGTTGTCTACAACTTTCAGATCTTCTTTGGTAAGTCTCAAAGGTGATTCTGGTTCTTTGGTCCAATTCAATCCGCCAGCATTTCCTGCGAAATCGCCTTTCTCCAGGTGTGTAACCCTGCCACTTCCAACCCAATCACCTTGGTTTTCTGCATATAATACATCATTGTTGCTGTTAACCGTAAAGCCGGCTGGTGAACGAAGTCCAGTTGCAATGGGCTCTGTGGTCCCATCTTCCTTGATTTTCAGCAACCACCCATGCCATTTTCCCAATCCATCACCATATCCAACCCAGGCCACATTCAATGTAACATACATATCTCCGTTTTTATCAAAAACAGGACCATAGGCATATTCATGGTAGTTTCCACTCAATTGAAAAATGCTGATGGGGGTAAAGCTATCGGCTCGACCATCTCCATCCTTATCTTCGATTTTAGTAAGTTCACCACGTTGGGTACAGTAAAATGCTCCATTACGGTATGCAAGTCCCAGTACCTCATGCAAACCTGATGCAAACTTTGTATAATGTGGTTCGCCGGCACCATATGCATTTTGGATGATCCATATTTCACCACGTCTGGTGGATGCAGCAATCCTGCCATCAGGCATGATAGCGATACCGCCTACTTCCAATTTCACATCAGCTGGAATGGCAATTGTTTTGAGGGAATAATAATCCTTCTCAGATTGTGTAGCATTTTTTTGTGCATATAGTGATGTAGTCATACCAGCAAACATCAACAGAATAGCAATCTTTAATTTATACATATACATGTTCTTAATTGAAATTTAATGTTATTCAAAAGCGATAAAGATTTTGCCTTTATCTCTTCACTCTTCACTCTTCTCTTTATTGATGTCTTCCACAAATGCATCCAACCTTTCCTTTGTGATGCCTGGCATACAGATCACATGGGCTATTTCAGTGTCTGTTGCCAATTGCCATTTTTTACAAATGTTTTCAGAAGGCTTTGGGAACACTACCGTTAATGCGTTCTTATTGCTCCAAGCTTCCACGCCAATCAGATTGAGATTATTGCGCAGATGTCTTGCATTTTCCAAACAATCTTCTGCTCTTTTGAGCAATCCTTCTTTTCCCCATTTTTTGATTGCATACCATAATATCAATGCATTCACTCCGCTTCTTGAACCAGTTATGGTGGTATCCAAAGTTCCAATATAAGAAATTGATTTTCCGATTCTGTTCTTGTATGATTTTTTTACTAGAACAACTCCATTGGTAATGGGAGATCCAAAGAATTTATGTCCACTGATGGCAATGCTATCGGCGCCATGTGCAAAATCAAAATCATTTTGTCCGAGTAATGCGAGGTATGTCCCTACCAGAGCTGCATCACAATGGATGTATGAACTTTTAATGGCATATTTCTTCAGGATATTTTTGATTGTTGGCACATGATCTTTTGCTTCTGTCATGGTTGTGCCGATGTTGGCAAGAATGATCACAGGTCGGTGTCTGTTCATTTGAAGTGTATCCTCCAGATCCTGGTAATCCATTTCCCCGTTTGGTTGTGAACGAATAACAATTCCTTCCATGTTCAGGAGGTGAATGTTTTTCTGTACACTATAATGCGTTGCTTCCGTATAATATACCATGCCATGAGGAAATAATTCTCTTGCCAGATATAATCCATAGAGATTTCCTTCAGAGCCTCCATTTGTTACATAACCCCAATGATCATTTGCGGGTGCATTGAAAAGGTCGGCAAAAAATTCAATGACTTCCCTTTCAAATTCCTTTGTGTGCATGTCGTTGGATTCCACATATGGATCCCCAACATTGTTCAAACTATAATCCAGAAATGGATAGATCTCCTGATAGTTATAGTCTATGGCAACCGGATAGCCAATATAGGTCTCCGATCTTTGTTTGATCTTTTCAAGGAATGATTGCAACTCAACCATGGCTTACCATATTATGCTATATTGTACTGGCTCACTTGCAGACAACAACATCACTTGTGTTCCATTGAAAGATTCAATGCGAGGGAATGCTGCAGGAGATACCTGAATGTAGTATGCCTGATCTCCCAATGAATACAATCCACCACCCAATGGGGTGATTTGTGAACTCTGGGCAATGCGAATTGTTTGTTTTTCTTTTCCTTCGCCAGAAACTGTAATTGTTCTTGTAAGTCCTCTTCCTTTTTCAGCAGCAACAATCACATCCTGGATTTTCAGGGCTTTATATTCATAATTGAAAATCGGCAATCTTGCATCTGAAAGTATATACCCTTTGTAAATGATATCTGAAATTGAATCTTTCAGATTGGTTTTTTCGTAAATCATGCTTTTCCCGGATAATACAATCGGTGCACCCAATGGTGAAGCTGTTTGTGGCTCACCTCTTTCATGCCACATATCTGTTGTATTTAGAAATTCACCTCTCCAAACCTGCATTAAACCACCTTGCATCAGATCATAGGAGTAACTAACCTGCGCTGGATCTCCCACTGATAAAACATGCGTTAATTTTTTGTTGCCATGATTCATAAATGATCGAACCATTTCCGGATCTTTTTCTACGCGAACTGCAATCAATGGAGCCGGAGTACGTTCTGGTATCGACGCAGGTGTGTGCAGTGCAAGAGCGCGACTATTCGGACGTTCTATATATAAAGATAGTCCAGAACGCGCCCAACTTACATCCTTGTGAACCCATATCTTGAAAGTATGTTCACCAGCAGACAGTTCAACTGTGCCATAAACCGGATCCGCACCTACCCATGTCCAACCAGGTACAATCACTTTTGATCCATCAATTTCTAAACTTCCATCACCTGAATACAGCATTGTGAATGTATATGTATTTTTTTCAGGAACATTCATTTTTCCATTGAACTCTAAATAATAATTGTCCTTTGCAGAAGCAAGTCTGGAGTCTATAAATCTGGTTGTACCCTGACTGGTTGGTTTGGTTTTGTTGGCCTCTTCAGGAGTTTTGGCAGACTGCTCATAATAAGCATAGTTGATATTTGAAAGTGTAACTTTCAAGTCGTCCTGGGGTACGTATTTAATATTTTTGATGGCAATCATACCATGATCGCCTTGAATCATCAATGGGGCATATGCCACTTCGGTCTTAGCCGCAGCAGAGATGGTTGGTCCACTCACATAAATGTTTTCATGTAAAATGATACCATTGAGTTTTACATAGTTAAACTTTGCTTGCATGGTTTTATTTCCAGCTGCATCGAATCGTGGTGCCTGAAATGAAATTTCCAGGTGTTGCCATAAGCCTGGGGCCAGACTGCTATTTTGAAGCGGCGCTTTGCCTTCATAATCTTTATTGTCTTTCGACCTTTCATAGATTCCACCCATGTCAGTTGACTTCGGAATTTTTACACCCCAACTGTCAAAAATCTGTACTTCATATCTTGATTGAAGATAAATTCCTGCATTGGACCCTTTGGGAATCATCACATCCATCTCAAGAATCATGTCACCATGTTCCATTTTCGTGAACAGGTTGTTCTTGGCTTTGTTTTGAATCTCTTTTGTATAGTTGTTAAATAGCATTCCGCTTCCATTGGCTGTTTGCAACAAAGTATCAGCATAAGAACCCTGAACATCTCCAACAATCTTCCAATTGGGTGTTACAGATTGAAATGCATCCAACGAATTCAGTGGTATATTTTTGAGACGCGGTTTTACTTTTTGTGCATTCAAAACAGCACAACAAAAAACAAGGATTGATAAGAGAAGAGATGTCTTCTTAAACATGTGCAATCATTTAGGTATTGAAGTTAATTAAAATAAGTTGGATAATTTATAAGCAAAATGGAAATGAGCAAACGTATTATTATACATTTACATCGATTTTATAATTTTTTATCGCATGAAAATAGTATCAAGGACATATTTCTTTTTGATTTGCTTTGTAGTCTTATCATTATCATCACAAGCCCAAGCCAACGACGCTGAACTAATCCGCATGGATATTGCTGCATTGGAAAATGCAAAGAATCATATCAAGGAGCATGCATCTGCCTACGAAGTATTGTTAAAGTCAGCCGCAAAATCTTTGAAATTTGGTCCATATAGTGTTATGGATAAAAAGGATGTTCCTCCAAGTGGTACAAAGCATGACTATATGAGTGTTGCGCCATATTGGTGGCCAGATCCAAGCAAACCCAATGGTACGCCATATATTAGAAGGGATGGCGAAATAAATCCTGAAGTAGCTAATTATACAGATAAAACCTATCTGCCTGCTTTGTGTCAACATGTTTATATTTTATCACTTGCCTATTATTTATCAGGTGATGAAACATATGCAAATCATGCTGCTAAATTGGTAAAGGTTTGGTTCCTTGAAGATGCTACCAAAATGAATCCACAATTGAATTATGGACAATCAGTAAAAGGGGTAACAGATGGCCGTCCGGAAGGCATAATAGAAACAAGGCATTTCATGTTTTTGGTGGATGGTTTGACACTTTTGAAATCTTCACCTAATTGGAATTCCAACGATGAAAAAATGATGAAGCAATGGTTTTCTGCTTACCTGTCCTGGATGCAATCAAGCACAATCGGAATAGGTGAACTGACTGCTACCAATAATCATGGTGTATGGTTTGATGCACAGGCAATTTCACTTGCAACATATATTGATAGCATTTCTCTTGCCAAAAAAATTGGGTTAAGAACAATTGAAAGATTGAATATGGCGATGAAGCCGGATGGAAGTTTTCCTGAAGAGATGGCCAGAACAACATCTTTACATTATTCAGTATTCAATATGCAGGCGTTTATCATGGTTGCAGAAGTAGCGAATAAAGTAGGACTTGATCTTTGGCATGTAACTACACCTTCAGGTAATTCACTGAAAAAAGGGTTTGATTTTTTAATGCCATACATCACCAAAGAGAAAACCTGGACTTCCAAACAAATCAAGGAATTTAATATGGAGGAAGCATATCCATTGTTGTTTCAGTCAGCATACCATTATGATTGTTCGGGTTGTATTGATATAGTAAAAAAGAATGAGGGAGAAGCATATAATCGAATGCTTATAAACCTGATCAGATAAAAATGCAATAAAACCGTTTTACATTTTTATTGCTTCTAATTTCTTCTTTGCATCAAACATCAGGTCTCTCAATCTTGCAGCTTCCATAAAGTCGAGGTCCTTGGCTGCCTTTTCCATTTGTTTTTTCAATTTGGAAACCTGTTTTTCCATTTGTGGAATCGTTTTGTAATCTGATTGTTCTTCAGCTGCTACCGTACTGGCACTATCTACGATTTGTTGAATCAATGCACTGTGTTCATCATATCCCTTGATCTCGAGCACTGCAGTTTGTGCAAATACTTGTTCTTTGCTTTTACTAACTGTTGTGGGTGTGATACCCTTTGCCTCGTTATTTTCAATTTGCTTCTGACGTCTTCTGTTGGTTTCATCAATGGTCTTTTGCATGCTACCAGTCATCTTGTCTGCATAAAAAATAACACGTCCATCCACATTCCTTGCAGCACGTCCTGCTGTTTGTGTCAATGATTTTTCATTTCTCAGAAATCCTTCTTTGTCAGCATCCAATACTGCTACCAATGATACTTCTGGCAGATCAAGCCCTTCACGGAGGAGGTTTACTCCAACCAATACGTCTATTTCACCCAATCTCAGCTGTCGCAAAATCTCAACACGATCAAGCGTATCTACTTCACTGTGTATATATTTTGATTTGATATGAATCCGCTGTAAATATTTATCCATTTCTTCTGCCATGCGTTTGGTTAATGTTGTAACCAATACACGATCGCCTTTCTTCACTGTTTTGTCGATTTCATCCAACAGGTCATCTACTTGATTTATACTTGGACGAACTTCAATTGGAGGGTCCAGAAGCCCTGTTGGACGTACTACTTGTTCTACAACAACACCTTCCGTTTTATTCAATTCATAATCACCCGGTGTTGCTGAAACAAATATGGCCTGATTGATCATGTTTTCAAACTCATTGAAATTCAATGGACGATTATCCATAGCAGCAGGTAGACGAAATCCATAATCAACCAACACCAGCTTCCTGCTTCTGTCGCCACCATACATACCACTAATCTGGGGTATGGTTTGATGGCTTTCATCAATCATGCAAATGAAATCTTTAGGAAAATAATCGAGCAAACAGAATGGCCTTGTTCCTGGTTCTCTTCGATCAAAAAACCTGGAATAGTTTTCAATGCCCGTACAATAGCCAAGTTCCTTGATCATCTCAATATCATAATTCACACGTTCACTGAGTCTCTGTGCTTCAATTATTTTTCCGCAATCTTTGAAATATTGTACTTGTTTGCTGAGCTCATCAATGATTTCGGACATAACCTGATTGATGCTATCTTTTGGCGCGAGATATAGATTGGCAGGGAAAATTGCGGCATTATCAACGGAGCCAATACGCTTGCCAGATTCAATTTCTAATGTATCAATTGATTCAATTTCATCTCCAAAAAAAGTAATCCGGTATCCAAAATCAACATAAGGCAAATTGATATCCACGGTATCGCCTTTTACACGGAATGTACCACGCTTAAATTCAATCTGTGTTCTGTTGTATAATGAATTCACCAGTGAATGCAAGAATCCTTGTCGGCTGATGATTTGTCCTTTGTGAATTCTGATGATGCCATTTTCAAATTCTGTAGGATTCCCCATACCATAGATACAGCTCACGGAAGCAACAATAATAATATCACGCCTGCCACTGAGAAGATCTGCTGTAGCTTGTAAACGCAGTTTATCTAATTCTTCATTGATGGATAAATCCTTTTCAATATACGTATCACTCACTGGCATATAAGCCTCAGGTTGATAATAGTCGTAATATGAAACAAAATAACCAACGGCGTTTTCAGGGAAAAACTGTTTGAATTCTCCGTAAAGTTGTGCTACCAATGTTTTGTTATGGGTAAGCACCAATGTTGGTCTTTGTACCTGTTGAATCACATTGGCCATGGTAAATGTCTTACCTGAGCCTGTTACACCCAATAAGGTTTGGTAACGTTCACCCTGTTGAAGGCCCTCTACCAATTGTCTGATGGCTTCAGGTTGATCGCCTGCCGGGGTGTAGGGTGAATGCAGATTGAATTGCATCCTGTAAAGGTAAATTGAATTTTACAAGTGAAGACCATCGATTACATATAATCGATGGCCCAACTTATTACTTTAACATCCTACTTGAATTTTGATGGATGTATGTCATCAAATGAACTGTTATCCTGGAAATATTTTCCAAGTAGCAAAATATCTTCCTCTTTGAATAAATTTCCTAGAAATGTGATGCTGTTTGGAACTCCTTGTTTAGTCAATCCTATGGGCATACAAAGTGCAGGGTGTCCGGTGAGATTGGTAATAGATAATTGTCTTCCGGCAAAGCTTGGTGTGATAATCACATCAAAATTGGATATGGCTTGATTGAATGTTTTCATCAAAATGCTGCGATGTCTGTTGGCATTGATGTATTCAACTGCAGGTATCGTGCGGGAAGTTCTGAAATAATTGGGCCAGTCACCTCTGGTTTGTTTAGTCATCTGATCATCGATATCATTTCTGGTGAAGGCATCAAATGCCGATGCTGATTCAGACCCGATTACAATGCCAATCATATCAAATTTATATACATCTGTATCCGGTAAATTCATTGGCATAGGATTCAATCCTAATTTTTTCAATGTAGTTATCACTGCCCATTCTTGTGAACTTGAATCCAGTCTGCTGAAATGATTTGCTGCATATCCGATTCGCAATTGCTTGACATTTTTGGTTGGATTAAAATTAAAAGATTCAAGAACCGCACTTTGGTCCAATCCATCTGTTCCGTGAATAAAAGCAAAAACGGTGGCAGCATCTTCGGCGCTTCTGCATATGGGTCCTACTTTATCCAAACTCCAGCTTAGTGTCATTGCCCCGGTTCTGCTAACGCTTCCAAAGGTGGGTCTCAATCCTGTTGCGCCACAAGTATGACTGGGTGAAATAATGGAACCATGCGTCTCAGTTCCTATCGCAAAAGGAACGAGTCCTGCAACAGTTGCAGAGGTTGATCCTGCAGATGAGCCACTGGAGCCTCTTTCAAGGTTCCATGGATTTTTGGTTCTCCCTCCAAACCAATAATCACCCATTGCCAATGCTCCCAGTGTGAATTTGCCTACCAATACTGCACCTGCTTCCTTCAATCTTGAATATACATACGCATCTTCATCAATGGTTTGATCTTTGTATGGCTGTGCTCCCCATGTTGTTTTTGTTCCTTTTACTGCAAACAAATCTTTCAACCCATAGGGTATACCTTGGAGCGGGCCTTTATCAATTCCTTTTTTAAACATTGCATCTGCTTCTTTTGCTTGTTGAATGGCAATGTCTTCTGTAAGACTGATGAGGCATTGCAGTGAATCTGCATACTGTTTTAATCGGCCAATAAAAAATGTGGTTAAATCTGTGGATGTGATAGATTTATTTCTCAAGAGAGAGCCCAATTGTTTAATTGAATAAAATGCAAGCTCATTCTTGTTTACAGGTAATTTGATTGTTGGATCATAGGCCCACTTCAGTGGAATCTGAGGCGTATGTTTGGTCAAATTAATCTTTTGAAACATGCTCATCCCAACACTGTTGTCCAATGAAAGGGAATGCATCTTCATATAATCTGTGATATTATCCCTCACATCAGGATACATCATGTCTATCTCTTTATCAGTGAATTTCAGGTCGATTAGTTTCGATGCATGCTGAATGTCTGATTTTGTAAGAGTATCTTGTCCTTGCACGTTGATTGTTGCCAGCAATAAAATTTGGAAGATTATTTTTCTCATAAAATTGGTATTACTTCGATATAATGTCTTGAAGTTGTTTTTGTTCAAAAAATGTTTCTCTCAATTAGAAAATATTTCAAAACTATTTTAAAGCATCACGTTTAAGATAGGATGAATAATCAGGAACAATGGATTCATACTCCATATGCATCAATGGTGAAGTCAAAAGAAAATCTGCTGTTGCCCTGTCGCATGCAAATGGAATATTCCATGTAACCGCAAGCCGTAATAAGGCTTTAATATCAGGATCGTGTGGTTGTGCTTCCATTGGATCCCAGAAAAATATCAACACATCCACCTTTCCTTCGGCGATCATCGATCCTATTTGTTGGTCGCCGCCCAAAGGACCGCTCAATAATTTAGTGATGGATCTATCAAGTGCTTCTTCAAGCAGTTTACCTGTTGTACCAGTTCCAAGAAGTTCATGTCTTGATAAAGAAGCTTTATTGTATACAGCCCATTCAATCAATTCTTTCTTCTTATTATCGTGAGCCACCATGGCAATACGTTTTCTGGCTAAAAGATTTCTGCTAAGTTTCATCGAATGAGTTGAATAGGTTGTGAAAATATGTCAAGTGAAAATAAAACAAAAAAACCGCATCCCAATTGATGGGATACGGCTTCTAAACAAAGCACCAACTGCAAATTAAGATGCTTGGCTCTCTTTTATCTTCTCCCTGATTTTGGCTTCTATTTCATTGGCCATTTCCGGGTTGTCGATCATCAACTGTTTTACACCATCACGGCCCTGTCCGAGTTTGTCGCCATTATAGCTATACCAGCTTCCACTTTTGCCAATGATTCCCAATTCAACACCCATGTCAATGATTTCACCTGTTTTGGAGATACCTTCTCCAAAGATGATATCGAATTCAGCAGCTCGGAAAGGCGGTGCTACCTTATTTTTCACCACTTTTACTTTCACACGGTTACCAATGGCTTCATCACCATCCTTGATCTGTGCAGACCTTCTGATATCAAGCCTAACCGATGCGTAGAACTTCAATGCATTACCACCTGTTGTAGTTTCAGGGTTTCCAAACATAACTCCAATCTTCTCCCTCAATTGGTTGATGAAGATGCAAATGGTATTGGTTTTGCTGATGGTGGCAGTAAGTTTCCTCAGTGCCTGGCTCATCAACCTGGCTTGCAAGCCCATTTTGCTATCACCCATTTCTCCTTCCAATTCACCTTTCGGAACCAAGGCAGCAACGGAGTCAATTACCACAACATCCAATGCTCCCGAAAGAATCAATCGGTCTGCAATTTCCAATCCCTGCTCACCATAGTCGGGCTGAGAGATCAATAAATTATCTACATCCACACCCAACTTCTTGGCATAGGCGCTATCAAATGCATGTTCAGCATCGATGATGGCACACATACCACCCTTTTTTTGTGCTTCCGCTATTATATGAATGGCAATGGTTGTTTTACCTGAGCTTTCTGGTCCATAAATCTCCACAACCCTTCCCTTCGGAAGTCCGCCAATTCCCAATGCAGTATCCAAACCAATTGAACCAGTTGAAATCACTTCGATTTGCGTCTCCCCTTTTTCATTCATCATCATTACACTGCCTTTTCCAAAATCCTTTTCGATCTTGTCCAGCGTGAGTTTCAGCGCTTTCAGTTTTTCGTTATTTGACATATTTTAAAATTTTGAGACTGTAAAGATAGGAGGAAAAATTAAACTAACTAATAATTTTAGCATTTTTTACACTAAATATTTTAGTGTTTTTCCCAAATAAAATGGTGTTTTAAACAAAAAACCCAGCTATTTAGACAAATAGCTGGGTAGACATGAGAAAACAAACAAACAGTTCCGGCAGCAACCGGGTCAAAAATCAATATAAATATAACTAAAAATTTATATTGAGTATAAATTGATTGATTAATTTTCCTACGAAAGTTTTTGGGTGTTTCTATCCTCCAATTGTACATTATAAAGACCATTCATCACGTACTTAATATATTCAAATATGAATCGTATTTTTCTTGCCTCCTTCACACTTTGCCTCTTTGCCTTAGCCTCACATGCACAACTCCCAACCCAGGTTAAACTCCCCAATGGCTGGTCTCTAAGCCCTGTAGGAAGGAATTTTCCTTTGGGAGATCTCCCACTGAACATAGCTATTTCTGCTTCGGGCAAACGAATGGCGGTGACAAACAACGGTCAGAGTGTAAATTCTATTCAATTAATTGATCCAAAGTCTGAAACAGTTCTGCATACCCAAGTTGTAGGCAAAGCCTGGTATGGTCTTACTTTTTCTGATGATGAAAAATCGCTATATGCTTCAGCAGGGCACGACAACTATATCATAAAATACGACATATCCACTGATAAACTTGTTGCTCAGGACACATTTATCCTGGGTAAACCTTGGCCTATCAAAATTGGTCCTGCCGGTATTGCCCTGGATGAAAAAGCAGGCATGTTGTATGTAGTGACAAGAGAAGACAATGCTTTGTATATCGTTAGCCTAGCATCGAAACAAGTGCTGAAAAAAATGGATATTGGTGGCGAAGGATATGCATGTATACTTTCACCTAAACACGACCAATTATATGTATCTGTTTGGGGAGGAGATAAAGTTCTTCGCATCGGAACGGCTGATCACAAGATCAATGCTACAATAGAGGTGGGCGACAACCCCAATGAACTGTGTTTATCCAAAAAAGGAGAACGCTTGTTCGTAGCCAATGCAAATGATAATTCAGTATCAGTTATCGATACCAAACAAATGAAAGTTATTGAAACGCTCAATGCTGCTTTGTTTCCCAATGCACCGAGTGGATCAACTTCTAACGGACTGGCACTTTCAGCAGATGAAAAACGTTTGTATATAGCCAATGCGGATAACAATGCTCTCGCTGTTTTTGATGTTGAACATGCAGGTAATAGCAGTTCAAAAGGTTTTATTCCAGTAGGATGGTACCCAACCAATGTAAAAGTGGTTTCCAAAAAGATTTTCGTTTCCAATGGCAAGGGCTTTACATCGATGGCCAATCCTTTTGGTCCGAACCCTATCGAGAGAAAACAAAAAGTAGGATATCAGAAAAGCGACAACACGAAGCCTCAGGAAGTGCAATATATAGGCGGACTTTTTAAAGGCACCATGAGTGTTATTGATGAGCCGAAAGAAGATGCTTTTCCATTATTATCAAAAGCAGTATATGATAATACACCATATACAAAAGAAAAAGAAACGCTTGCAGGTGGAGAACCCGGCAACCCCATCCCAATGAAAGTGGGTGATGCTTCACCTATTAAATATGTGTTTTATATAGTTAAGGAAAACAGAACCTATGATCAAGTGTTGGGTGATATTAAAGAAGGAAATGGTGATCCCAGCCTGGTGTTGTTTGGAGAAAACATTACACCCAATCAACATGCACTTGCAAAACAATTCGTGTTGCTCGATAATTTTTATGTAGATGGGGAAGTGAGTGCAGACGGACACAACTGGAGTTTGGGTGCCTATGCAACCGACTTCCTTGAAAAAAACTGGCCAACCAGTTACGGTGGCAGAGGTGGAGAATACAATGCCGAAGGAACCAGAAAAGCAGCCAACAACAAGGGAGGTTTTATCTGGGATTTGTGCAAACGAAATGGAGTAAGTTACAGAACCTACGGTGAGTTTGCAGACGATTACAAAGCCAATTTACCTGTATTGGAAGGCCATTTTTGTCCATTTTTCACAAGTTGGGATACCAAAGTACGTGATACCACCAGGGTAAACCAGTGGATTAGGGATTTTGAAGCACTCAGAGCTCAAAATGCACTTCCCCAGATGAATACATTGAGATTGATCAATGATCATACAGAAGGACTTGGTGTTGGTAGTCCAACTCCATTCGCCCATGTGGCCGACAATGATTTGGCAGTTGGAATGTTCGTAGAATACTTGTCTAAATCGCCCATTTGGAAAGAAACGGCCATTTTTATTGTGGAGGATGATGCACAAAACGGAGCAGACCATGTAGACGCCCACAGAACAACCGCTTATGTAGCAGGTGGATTTGTAAAAAGAGGTTTTGTTGACCACACACCATACAGCACAACTTCCATGCTGCGCACCATGGAACTCATCCTTGGATTACCCCCTATGACTCAGTTCGATGCTGCTGCAACACCCATGTGGAGGAGTTTCAGCAAGCAGGCAGATATGAGGCCATTCAATGCTATTCCAGCCAAAGTGGATCTCAATGAAAAAAATATAAAAATGACTGCCTTGGCTAAAAAGAGCATGAAAATGGACTTCACCAAAGAAGACAGGATCAACGATCTTGAATTCAGTGAATTGATATGGAAGGCAGTGAAGGGTGAAAACAGCACTATGCCTGCGCCAAGAAGGAGTGCTTTTGTAAAGACAGTTGAAACAGATGAAGACTAGCCTTTTACTTTCTCATTTAATTTTAAAAGTTTAGTGCCAAAGATTATATTTGTGTTACGTTCTAAAAACTTTAAAATAACGCATGATGAAGATTAAATCTTTTGTTTTACCTCTTTTACTCTCCGCAACTTTGTTTTCTTGCGTCAGCACAAAAAAATTCGAGGCTCTTACCAGCAAATACAATGACTTGAATAACTCTCTTGTTGGTTCACAAAAAGACCTGAAAGTTTGTCGCGATGAAAAGTCTGATTTGGAACGTGCGAAAGCAATTGCATTGGCCCAATTGGAATCTCAACTTGCTGCAATGAAAGAGCAAAATGAATTCCTGAAAAAGAATAACAACCAGGCTTTGAAACAACTGGAAGATCTTTCAGTGATTTCTTCATCTCAAGCAGAAAGCATCAAGAAATCTCTTGATAATATCGGTTCAAAAGATTCATATATCCAATCCATTCAGGCTGCTGCAGCACGTAAGGATTCTTTGAACATGTCTCTGGTGATGAACCTCAAAGGTGCTATTGGCGATTTGAGTGACAAGGATATCAACATCAAAGTTGATAAAGGTGTTGTATATGTTGATATTTCTGACAAGTTGTTGTTTAAGACAGGAAGCTGGGATGTAAATGTTGCAGCTAAAACTGTTTTAGGTAAAGTGGCAACTGTGTTGAAAAACCAACCAGATATCGAATTCATGGTAGAAGGACATACAGATAATGTTGTAATGACTGGCAATGGAGATGTTCAAGACAACTGGGATCTCAGTGTGAAGCGTGCAACAACCATCGTTCGTTTACTCCAAAAACAATATGGTATTGAACCAGCAAAAATGGCTGCTGCAGGTCGCTCTGAATACCATCCAGTATCAGACAATGCAACTGCTGAAGGACGTGCTGCCAATAGAAGAACCCGCATCGTGATTCTTCCTCAGTTGGATCAGTTCTTTAAGCTGTTGGAAAAAAAGTAATGAGTAACTAGTTACGAGTAACAAGAAAATACAATAGAAACCCCGATTCGTCGGGGTTTTTTATTGTACTAGCATACTTTAATTTGATCTATAAATTTCTGTCACTACAATTCAATAAACTAGGTTCCCCTCCTGCCCAGACAGATGCGCCGAAGGCGCAGATTGTCTGGGATAGGAGGGGTGGCTCTTACGAGCGAAGCGAGTAAGAGACGGGGTGGTTGAAATCAAACACTCAACTTGTAATTCAACCACCCCTCACTCACTCGCGCTTTCAGCGCTTCGTTCGGAGCCCCTCCTATCCCAGACAATCTGCGCCTTCGGCGCATCTGTCTGGGCAGGAGGGGAAATCGTAAAGATTATTTTCAAAATCAATATCCATTTGGAAAATGAATCAAAAATTTAGAAATGAAAAAACCCCGACGAATCGGGGTTTCTATTGTATTTTCTTGTTACTCGTTACTAGGTACTTGTAACTGGCTGTACTCTTGTTACTCGTAACTCGTTACTTTTAACTGTATGTTCTAATGCGGCAAATTCTTCACCGCCTGCCTTGCCAACATCTTCCACTCGCTTCCTTCTTTCTGGAAAACGTACATTACAAAAAGATGTGCTTCATTGTCTTTTCCTTTGTCTCTTGTTTTTGCATCCAACTTGTGACGAACAATACCTATATTTTTGCTGATATCCATCGTTTGATCGGCAATGTCAATTTTTAAAAACATGGAATTACCGCTGGCAATATTTTCTACAAACTCAGACTTGTTTTCAACGTGACCGCCAGAATGACCATAACTCAATTTCTCAGCAGCAATCTTTTCCAAATCAGCCCTGTTTCCACTTTGCATGGCGGTGAGCAAAAACTGAACGGCCTCAGCCAATTTTTTTTCATCTTTCGACTGACTGTTCGCAGCATAGAAAGACGACAACATAAACAACAACACAATCGTTTTTTTCATTACATATTTGTTTTAAGGTTAAACTAGTTGATGGCTTCAAACTCACCAAGCGCTTTGTTCTTGCGAACATTGCCTGCTTTGAAAATTTTCCCATTCATCGCAACATATACACCATGTGGTAGCGACTGAACAAAGGCCAATGCACTTCCAAGATTGAAGAGTCCGTCGGAACTGCCAAACTTATAGGGTACCATGGCTCCCGTCAATACCACTGTTTTATTCTTCACTTTTTCTGCCAAAACCACTGCAGTTTCAGGCATCGTGTCCGTTCCATGTGTGATGAGAATCTGATCTTCACTCACCTTGTTACAAGATTCTGCAATCATATCGCGCTGAACGTCATTCATGTCCAAACTATCAATCATCAACAAGGTCGTGATGTCAAGCTCGCATCTGCACCTGCCCAATCGCAGCATCTCATGCACATGCGTATCTTTGAAAAACAATTCACCCGTAAGCTCATTGTATTCCTTGTCGAATGTACCGCCGGTTACAAATATTCTTATACTCATAATGTCTACAACCGAAAATTACTCATTATTGTTCAGAATGTCTTCAAATCCCTCTGCGGAAAATTCTTTATCTTTTGACAAAATATATTTGCATGAAGCGTCTTATACAACTTCTGATTTTACTCATTCCGGTTTTATCTTTTGCACAGGACAAACCTGATCTGATCATCACCAACGGAAGAATCATCGATGGCACCGGAAATAGCTGGTTCCGCGCAGATATCGCCATCAAAGGTGATAAGATCATGTCAGTTCAAAAGGGACTCACCAGTTTATACCCATCAGTTAAACAACTGGATGCAAAAAACATGATTGTATCACCAGGATTCATTGATGTGCATGCACACATCGAAGGTGGTATTTTCGAAAGGCCTACGGCCGATAATTATATCTATGATGGCGTTACATCCGTTGTAACTGGCAACTGCGGTGGTGCTGCCGATGATATTGGCGATTTCTTTCGAAAACTTGATAGCATGGGTACATCTATCAATGTAGCTACCCTTGCAGGACATAACACCATCAGAAGATTGGGCATGGGATTGGACAACCGAAAGGCTACGCCAGAAGAAATGAAAAAAATGGAGGCATTGATGCAAAAAGCCATGGCCGACGGTGCTGTAGGATTGTCGACCGGACTCATCTACCTCCCTGGTATGTATTCACCCACACAGGAAATTGTAGATCTTGCCAAAGTGGCTGCATCCCATGGAGGCGTATATGCAACTCACATGCGCTATGAGGGAACGAAAGTGCATGAAGCAATCGACGAAGCATTGACCATTGGTCGCGAAGCAAAAATCCCCGTACAGATATCGCATTTTAAAGTGACAGGGAAGAACAACTGGGGTAGATCCAGCGAGACATTGGGCATGGTGGAAGAAGCAAGAAAGCAAGGCTATGATGTAACCATCGATCAATATCCTTATACAGCCAGCAGTACCAATCTGGCAGTGCGCTTGCCCGACTGGTCGCTTGAAGGAGGATTGGATTCACTTCGTGTGAAAATGAAAGATCCTGTTCAACGCAAAAGAATTTTGGATGGGATGAAGGCATCACAGAAAGCCGACCGACAAAAAGATTATAGTTATGCAGTAGTTGCCAATTGGGCACCGGATTCAACATACAATGGGAAAAGCATTACTCAGATCAACGTAGATCAGGGAAGAAAAAAGAACTTTTTGAATGAAGCCAATTTGATACTCGATATGCTGGCCAAATCCAATGCGCAAATGATTTATCATACGATGAGTGATAAGGACCTGGTGTATTTCATGAAGTATCCATTCAATATGCCCGCAGCTGATGGTGGTGTAAGCAATGGGAAAGGAATGCCACATCCGCGAGGCTATGGAACCAATGCAAGAGTATTGGCGAAATATGTAAGAGAAGAAAAAGTAATTGGATTGGAAGAAGCTGTAAGAAGAATGACATCACTGCCGGCTACTAAATTCAATTTGAAAGGTCGAGGTTTGATTCATGAGGGTATGAATGCAGATATTCTTGTCTTTGATGAAAACACCATCCAGGATATGTCGGTTTACGAAAACCCCCATCAATTCACCAAGGGAATAGAATATATATTGGTAAATGGTAAGTTGGTGATAGAACAGGGCAAGCATACCGGAGTGAGGAGTGGGCAGGCGTTGAAAAACTAGGGAAAGAGGCAAAGAGGCAAAGAGAAAAACGAAAAGAGAAAAATTAAACAGCCAGATACGAGGCACAGGGCACAAGGA
>CANFHO010000047.1 GCA_947447005.1 Chitinophagaceae bacterium | reverse complement strand
CCGTTTCACCTCATGAAAAACTCATATTAAAATGTTTCTCCGTTTCGAGTTCCAATTCCCTTGGAGTGATTTTTTTCATTGATTTATTTTCTATCCATATCCCATTGTGATGACGTCCTTTGCTGATGATGTTTTGAAGTTCATATCTTGTGTCGCCAGATCCTAGGATAAGCAACGCATTTACATTTATCAGTTCATCCGCTACTTTTTTCAAATAGTTAATATGATGGTTGTTCCAACGATGTTGAACCTTATCATCAGGGGCTTGGTATGTTCCAAATAAACCTGTTTTATTTGTACCCTCACCGTTGAATCGTTCCCTTCTGCTATTGTCGGATTCTATGATCTTCAGCTCTTTATTGCCATCTGGGCCAACCTTTAGGATGATGGCAATCCTGCTATCTATCCAGATGGAAAATCTAAGGTTATGCGAGGTTTTTTTCATTTGCAACATATTGATTATTAAATAAATAGGCTTCAGATTGCAAAATAGAACCTTCAGGTTTTGTAACCAATGACGGTACTCATTCGTATAGTAACTTTATGTCATGTGTATAAATTGTAGGAAGTCAATCAAATTGTTAAAAAAATTAACATATATTTGATAAAGCATTGAACTTGTCTATTTTTTATTCATTGCTTTCTTTGACGATTGTTAAATAGAGAATTTCATTCATTACAATGAAAAAGAATTTTATGAAAACGATTAATGAACATGTACCCCAAACAGTTCAAATTGGTTTGGTAGTTTTACTGGTTTATGGACTTATCGCATTGATTACTTACTTTGTTTGGTAAGCTGATTGTTTGATATTTCCCCTCTCTCTTGATTTGATCGCTTTCTGCGACCTTGAATTTTTTTATCCTATAGAATTCTCATTATTTAATTTTAGCAACCTTTCCCCGTTTCACCGTTTCTCCGTTTCCTGCCTTCGGCAGGCAGGCTCCGTTTCACCGTTTCCCCGATTTCCGATTCACCCTTGTCTTTCTTACCTTTGTATCCCAAAATAATTTTTGAAAATGGAAATCTCGAAGAATTTTGAATTTGGTGCTGCAGAGCAAAAATGGTATCAGCATTGGCTTGATCAAAAATATTTTGAAAGTACTCCAGATAACCGTGAACCATATACCGTTGTTATACCTCCACCCAATGTAACTGGGATTCTTCATATGGGGCATTGCCTCAACAACACCATCCAGGATATTCTTGTACGTCGTGCCCGTATGAGTGGATACAATGCATGCTGGGTTCCTGGTACAGATCACGCATCCATTGCAACAGAGGCAAAAGTGGTTCAGATGCTGCGTGAGCGTGGCATTCAAAAAGCAAGTCTGAGTAGGGAAGAGTTCCTGAAATATGCATGGGAATGGAAAGAAAAATACGGAGGAATCATCCTTCAACAATTGAAGAAATTGGGATGTTCCCTCGATTGGAACCGTACTTCTTTTACCATGGACCCGGATTATTATCGCTCTGTAATCCATGTATTCAATGACCTGTATAGCAAAGGCTATATTTACCGTGGCAAACGCATGATCAACTGGGATCCGCGTGCCAAAACGGCCTTGAGCGATGAAGAAGTAATCTTCAAGGAAGTTCAGGGTAAACTCTATTTTCTCCGTTATGCCATCGTGGATGCGAATGGCAACACACCATCACTGGATGATGCCAGTATTACCATCGCTACGGTTCGTCCTGAAACAATACTCGGCGATGCAGCCATTGCTGTGAATCCTTCTGATGAACGTTTCAAACATCTCATCGGATCATTTGCCGTGGTACCATTGATCAATAGAAAAATTCCTATCATCGGAGACGATTATGTTGCCACAGATTTTGGATCTGGCGCATTGAAGATTACTCCAGCACATGATATGAATGATAACCAGATTGGTAACAAACATGGACTTGAAGTATATGACATACTAAATGAGGATGGTACCTTGAGTGCTGATGCACAATTGTTTGTTGGTGTGGATAGGTTTGAAGCACGCAAGCAAATTATCGTGGCATTGCAAGAGGCGGGCCATGTTGTAAAAATTGAGGACTACACACACCAGGTTGGATTCTCAGAACGTACAGATGTAGTGGTAGAACCGCGACTCTCCTTGCAGTGGTGGGTAGATATGAAAAAGATTTATGGTCCCGCGCTGACTGCTGTTCAAGACGGCGAAATCAATTTCCATCCTGCAAAATTCAAGAACCTATATCGCCATTGGATGGAGAACATCAAGGATTGGTGTATTTCCCGTCAGTTGTGGTGGGGACATCAAATACCCGCATGGTATGATGCAGAAGGACGTTTTGTGGTTGCGATGGATGAAGCAGACGCACAGAAAAAATTTGCTGAGGCATATGGTATAAATGATGCAGTGCTCAAGCAAGATGAAGATTGTTTGGATACCTGGTTTTCATCATGGCTTTGGCCTTTTGAGGTTTTCAAAGGCATTTCAAATCCTGGCAATAAAGATGTTGAATATTATTATCCTACCAAAACATTGGTTACTGCTCCTGAAATCATTTTCTTCTGGGTTGCACGTATGATCATGGCTGGGTATGAATACATGGATAAAAAACCTTTCAGTGATGTATACTTCACTGGAATTGTTCGTGATAATCTTGGTCGAAAAATGAGCAAACAATTGGGCAATTCGCCTGATTTGTTGCAAATGATTGATGATATTGGTGCGGACGCAGTTCGCTTTGGAATTCTTATTGCTTCCCCTGCGGGAAATGATCTCTTGTGGGACAAAGCATCCAACGATCAGGGAAGGAATTTCATTAATAAAATATGGAACGCATTGAAGTTGTTCCAACTCTGGAAGGAAAGAGCTAAAGATAATCTGACGGAGGAAGAAATCACGCTGTCTTCAGATTGGCCACACGAATGGTTTGAAGCCAGGCTTCGTGAAGTGTGTACTGAAATTGATCAGCAAATGGATCAATTCAAATTGAGTGAGGCGCTAAAAACCTTGTACACATTGATCTGGGATGATTTCTGTAGTTGGTATTTAGAATGGATCAAGCCTGGTTTTGAAAAACCAATGGATGTAAAACATCTGAATAAAGCCATTTCATTCTTTGAAATATTGATGGAACGTTTGCACCCTTTCATGCCATTTGTGACGGAAGAGGTGTATCATCTGTTGAAAGATCAGTCTGCTGATTTAACAACCCGACAAATAGATAAATCTTTTGTTTCAAGAGCAGGTGATGAGGTGATTTTGCAAGAAGCTGAATTGCTTAAATCCGCTATCACAGCTATTCGTGATGCCCGTGTGAAATCAAACATCAAGAATAAAGAAGCGGTTAAGTTGTTTGCTACCGTGAAAGATAAAAAAGTATGGACTGCCATTCGTGAATTGTTGTGCAAGCAAGTCAATGCCAATGAATTCAGCTTCACAGAAGAATCCATTGCAGACACCATTCAATTGGTAATTGGTGGCGACCGCTTCTATCTTAAATCGGAACAAGAAATTGATACAACTGCACAACGTGCTGAATTGGAAAATGAGTTGAAATATTACAAAGGATTTCTTGAATCTGTAGAAAAGAAACTTTCCAATGAGCGTTTCGTTCAAAATGCAAAAGTTGAAGTGGTAGAGTTGGAAAAGAAAAAACAGGCAGATGCATTGGAGAAGATTAAAATGTTGGAAGAAAGTCTTGCAAATCTGTAGTACATGAAAAATACCTTGTTGATTTTGTTGATGAGTATTTTGTGTGTTTCTGCCTTTTCGCAGAACAAGAAAAAACTCGAATCAAAACCTGTTGTGGCAGCTGCTCCATTGGTGTATACCAGTGTATGGGGACCCATCAAAAATGGAGAGGCCCTATCTGCTCAAGTGGTTTCAACTTTGCCTGCACCCTTGTTGGTGAAAGACAATGAAGGCACAGTGTATACTGTTTCTGGATTCAGAATCAACTACAGTTTCAAGAGTACGTATAAGGATGAGGAAACGCAGCAAACCAAGTCTGTCAAGGACTTTCGTGTAATGGATATTAACAAATCGAATAAACTTACCATCGACTGGATTGAAAGTATCAAGGATAATATCAAATCTGGAGATCAAATTCTATTCAATAAAATATTATTCAGAAATGCTTCAGGAAAACTGCAGTACGCTCCTGATTTGAAGATTGCAGTTCAGTAAACTATCGAATTAACCAGTCGACTTGTTTGTTTACCCATTCTTCTTTGAATGGCGTACTGATACGAATATAGTTATCCGTATAACCTTCAATCATCCCGTTTTTGTTTTCCTGCTCGAATAATACTTTACGTGTTTTGCCTAATTGAGATGCAGTGAAATATTGCATCTTTTGATAGGAGAGGTTGCGAAGGATTTTGTTTCTTTCATTTCTTATGTGAATAGGAATAACTTCTTTTATCTCCAATGCTTTTGTGTTTGGTCTTTCAGAGTAAGTAAAAACGTGTAAATATGAAATGTTCAAGGCATGTAAAAAGTCAAAGGTCTCTTTGAATTCAGCATCATCTTCACTCGGAAATCCAACAATCACATCAACACCAATACAACAATCCGGCATGAGTTCTTTGATCAAGTGTACACGTTCGGCGTATAACTCACGCTTGTATCGGCGACGCATGGTTCCCAATAATTTGTTGCTGCCACTTTGCAAAGGAATATGAAAATGCGGCATGAATTTTTTGCTATTGGCTACCAATTCAATTGTTTCTTTGGTCAATAGATTGGGCTCAATAGAAGAGATTCTGTATCGTTTTACTTCTTGGATTTTGTCGAGCTCCACACACAGATCGTGAAATGTTTCTTTTCTTTCACCCTCTATGATGCCAAAATCACCCAGGTTCACCCCGGTCAATACAATCTCTTGTACCCCTTGTGATCCGATTTCACGAGCTTGTTTGATCACATTTTCAATGGTGTTGCTTCTGCTTTTCCCTCTGGCCATGGGGATGGTACAAAATGAACAACTGTAATCACATCCATCCTGAACCTTAAGAAAGGTTCGGGTTCGATCAGTTACGGAGAAGGCTGCATTGAAATCGGAAACCTCATCGATATCACAACTACAAACCTTGGAGGGATCACCTTTTGTGAAATTGCGAAGATGTTCAGTTAGGTTGAATTTTTCTGCTGCTCCCAAAACCAGGTCTACTCCAGGAATTTCAGCAATTTCCTTAGGTTTCAATTGAGCATAACAACCTGTGATTACAACCAGCGCTTCACTGTTTTGCTTTTGAATTCTCCGAACCAATTGTCGGCATTCTTTATCTGCATTCTCTGTAACCGAGCAGGTGTTGATGACATATACATCCGCAACATCATCAAAATCTTTTTTTATATAACCATCCTTTTCCAGCATCCTGCCAAGGGTGGAAGTTTCAGAAAAGTTGAGTTTACAACCCAATGTATGCAATGCTATGGTCTTGTTGTTGCTCATGCGGCTGCAAAGATAAGTAAGTTATGGGTTGTAGGTTATGGGTTGTAAGTTCTCGGTTGTAAGTTATTTGTTATAGGTGTACATTGCATTTTTATATCATAAAGGTCATTGATCATAAGATGTACAAAAACCACCTATAAAAACAACCTAGAATCTATAACCTACAATTTACAACCTACAATCTTTATGCGCGTCCTTCAATTTCTATATTCCCTTTACGCATTCTTGCTTTTTGCGGTAGTTATCCTGCTGCTTGCACCCATTGTGGCTTTATCACTGCCATTTGGACGAATAAGAGGTGGAAATATGATGTATGATATTTTTAGGGTTTTGGCACAAAGTATGCTCTATATGATAGGAATTCAGCATACCACACGATATGCCGGACCCAAGCCCAACCCCAATGAACAATATATATTTATAGCGAATCATATATCTTATTTGGATGCCATTGTTATTATACCTACTGTAAAACATCATTTCAGACCCATTGGTAAATATGAGTTGCTTAAGATTCCTATTTTCGGATTTATATATAAATTTTGTGTCATCACAGTTAACCGATCGAATGCAGAAGATCGTGCAAGGAGCCTGGATGATTTAAGAAAAATACTCGCAAAAGGAATTTCAATAGTAGTATTTCCTGAAGGCACATTCAATGAAAGCAAAAATGCATTAAAAGAAATGTACGATGGTGCTTTTAAACTGGCTGTTGAAACGGGTAAGAAAATCCAGCCCATTTTGTTGTTAGACACTTTCGATCGTTTACACTTCAAAAGTATTTTTCTTCTCACTCCAGGCCGTTCCAGGGCCATTTATATCGATCCAATCAATCCAAACGATTATCCTGAAGCAGATGCCAAAGGATTGAAAGCAATTGCTGAAAAATTGATGTCTGAAAAGCTTGCTGAATATAAGGTGAGTTGGATGATGTAGGTAAATCAATATTCGATGTTCGATTTTCGATATTAGTTTTATACCTTCATTTTTGAATTAATATTAATTTCAAAAGATACTCAGATGATCGAACATCGATCATAGGCTATCGACTATCGAATATATGTACGCCCAAGTCATCATACCTCTTGCCATTCCCAAAACCTATACCTATTTCATACCAAAAAGTATGCAGGCATTGGCGATTCCAGGGGTGAGGGTAGAAGTGAGTTTTGGAAAGCAAAAAAGGTATTCGGGGATCATTAAATCTGTTGCAAATGAAGCCCCAAAAGGCTTTGAGCCGAAACCCATTTTGCAGGTATTGGATCCGGAACCCGTTTTGTATCCACAACAACTTCAATTGTGGACTTGGATTTCCAATTATTACATGTGCAGCGAAGGTGAAGTGATGGCCGCGGCACTTCCAACCCAATTGAAATTGAGCAGCGAAACCATTTTGATGCTCAATGATGAATATGGAGATGATTTTTCAAATCTGGATGATCAGGAATATTTGGTAGCAGAGGGACTTCTGATAAAAAAGGAGTTGAAAATGGAAGAAGTGCAGGGCATTCTGGATGTCTCTCATGTATATCCTGTTGTAAAAAGATTGCTTGAAAAAAAAGTATGTATAGCATGGGAATCTCTGAAAGAAAAATATACACCCAAAAGAGAGTCTTTTGTATTCCTTAATCCTACATATCATCAAGAGGAACAATTGGCTTCGCTCTTAAATCAATGGAATAACAAGGCGCCTAAACAACTTGAATTGTTATTGGCATTCCTTCACCTCCAAAAAATTGAAGGGGAAGTGAAACAGTCTGATTTATTAAAAAAATCAGGGGCCTCTTCTGCACAGCTAAATGGACTTGTTGAAAAAAATATATTAATCGTTCAGAAATTGTCGGTTGACAGACTTCCATTGTTGCCAAAGTCAGTATCCATCGATTTTTCATTGTCTATTAAACAGGAAGCTGCCTTACAATCCGTTATAAAACAGTTGGAAGAAAAGCATGTTTGCTTGTTGCATGGGGTTACTTCCAGTGGTAAGACTCAAGTATATATTCGATTGATTGAAGAGCAGGTGAAGTTGGGTAAACAAGTTCTTTATTTATTACCCGAGATTGCATTGACAGCACAGATCATCAGAAGATTACAACAACATTTTGGAGGATATATTTCTATTTATCATTCAAAATTCAATCCCAATGAAAGGGTTGAATTATGGAATAAAGTAAAGAAGGGAGAAATCCGTGTTGTGTTGGGAGCCAGGTCTGCATTGTTTTTACCCTTTTCGGATCTTTCTCTGATTATTATTGATGAGGAGCAAGATGCATCTTTTAAGCAACAAGATCCTGCTCCAAGGTATAACGCAAGAGATGCTGCATTGTATTATGCACATCAATGTGGCGCAAAGGTTGTATTGGGAAGTGCAACACCATCGCTTGAAACATATGCTCAAGCGGTTGTAGGAAAATATGGGTTGGTAGAGATGATGGAACGATATGGAGGAATTGAAATGCCTGCCATTGATGTAACAGATATTCGTGCCATGGTAGATAATAAGATGGTGCGACACATGATTACGCCTCTTCTGAAAGAAGCCATAGAAGCTGCTTTGAAGGATCAAAAGCAGGTAATCCTTTTTCAAAACAGAAGAGGATATACGCCTTATAAAATATGTGGTACCTGCGGGTACATACCTCATTGTGAGCATTGTGATGTTACCCTGACCTATCACAAACTTCATCATCGTTTGCAATGTCATTATTGTGGTACTTCTTATCCGGTTAATATCACGTGTGTGGCTTGCGGCAGCACAAATTGGACTGAAAGAAATTTTGGTACAGAAAAGGTAGAAGAAGAATTACAAGCATTGTTTCCTGATAAAGAAGTTGCCAGAATGGATGTTGATACTGTGAAAGGAAAATCCGCACATGATGAATTGATTAGAAATTTCGAGAACAGGCGCATGGATATACTTGTGGGTACGCAAATGGTGGTTAAAGGATTGGATTTCGACCATGTTGCTTTGGTTGGTATTTTGGACGCAGATGGATTACTTTCATTTACAGATTTTCGTGTCAATGAAAGGGCTTTTCAATTGATGGAACAGGTGAGTGGTCGTGCAGGTAGAAAGGGTAGTCAGGGAAAAGTTGTCATTCAAACAAGTAATCCTGGCCATCCTATCATTGGCCTGGTTGTACAACATGATTATAAAGCATTTTATCAACAGGAAATAGAATCTCGAAAGTTGTTTCATTATCCCCCATATACCAGATTGGTACAACTGTTTTTCAGACATGTTGATAAGAACAAGGCAATGAATGCTGCTACCTTCTTCGCAAGCAGACTTTTGCCCGTTTTTGGAGATTATTTGATTGGTCCTGCTGAGCCTGTTGTAAACAGGGTAAAGAATAGATATATCTATGAAATTTTATTAAAGTTGCCACGTGATGGATCCAGAAATAGCTTGGCACGAAATCATATTCAGGAACAAATTGCAATCATGCAGAATGATATTACCATGCGATCTGTACATATTCAGATCAACGTAGATCCGGTGTAGATTGTAGGTTGTGTGTTGTAAGTTATTGGTTATGGGTTGAGTATTGCACGTTAAGCATGTTGTTTTGAATATGTTTCAAAAAATTAAACAATGTATATTCATAAACGATAACTTACAACCTACTTGAATATAACTGTACCAATTTTCTTCATCAAATCCATTTCTACTTGCTTAAGGTGTTTGTGGGTATGAAGTAACATCAAAAGATCATCTTCACTTAACTCTTGTTCTAAATCACTCTGGTTTTCAAGTATAAGTCGCTTTACTTTTTTTAATTTCAAATAAGTCATGCAAGAAGCGACCTCTTCACGATAAAGGTCAGCGCGACTAGGCATTTCACCTTCATAAAATTCTTTCCAGTTAGGACTGATTTCATGTTTTTCTGTCATCAGGGATATTGCTGTTTGGGTCAGCTCCTGGTCCGTATGATATAGAAAATGTTTTTCTGTTGGGTTTTCGCCATTTTGATATAATTGTTTATACATGGCATAAATCCGGATTAAAATTTTATTATCGAATAGGTCTTCCAATCCATTCTCTTCAATTTCTTTAAAAATGAATTCAGCAACAGTTGTTTCATCATCCCAAACTTGAAGTCCGAATTCAAGAAGCGACCGAATTACACCTTGTTCATTCAGTTCATCTTTGTAGAGAAGATTGATGGTGCTTTCATCCTGACCAGGAGATTCTATAGGCTCAGAAGGAGCGTCATTAAAAGTTTCTCTGTATTGTTTTTTCTCATCCTTGGATGAGCGATCTTTTGCAAATTTATTGACGAGGGCAGTCAAGCCTTGTTCATCTACTTTCAATAAAGCAGAACATCTGTTGATATAATCCTGTTGTCGGGTGAAATCCTCAGTCCTATTGAGTTTTGAGATAGATTCTGCTATTTGATTTACTACTGCAGATTTTTTAGTGCTATCATTTCCCGCATCCTTTAAGGCTACTTCCAGTTGGAAAAGGATAAAGTCTTTTTTATTCTTTTTTACAAATTCTTTGAATTCCTCTGCACCTACTTTTTTTACATAACTGTCGGGATCTTCTTTGTCAGGAATCAGCACCAGCTGTACATTTAGTCCTTCTTCTATGGCTAGATCCAAGCCTCGTAAGGCGGCTTTTACACCTGCTGCATCACCATCATAAATGATGGTAAGATTATTGGTATACTTTTTTACAAGCCTGAGTTGGTCTGTTGTGAGTGATGTACCTCCGGAAGCTACAACATTTTCAATCCCTGCCTGGTGCATGGCTGTTACATCTGTATATCCTTCAACCAAAAAACATTCATCATTTTTATCGATGGTATGTCTGGCGAAATAGGAGCCATATAATATGCGGCTCTTGATGTACAATTCATTTTCAGGGGTATTGATGTATTTGGGCCCTCTTTCGCTGCTACCTATTACCCTGGCTCCAAAGCCAATGATTTTGCCACTTTGATTATGAATAGGGAAGATGATTCTCCCTCGGTAATTGTCGAATAGTCTTCCATTTCTTTGAACACATAAACCGCTTTTTTGCAATAGCTCTTCGCTGTATTGGTTTTTCAGGGCTTCCTTTGAAAAAGATTCTCCGTTTTCCGGACAATATCCAATCTGAAACTTGCTGATGGTTTCATCTGCAAATCCACGTTCTTTCAAATAACTCAGAGCGATGTTTTGTCCTTCTGATGTTTCTGTTAACTGAAACATGAAATACTTCGCTGCAAACTGGTTGACGATGTGAAGTCCATCTGCAAGTTGTTGTTGTTCTTTGTATTCAGGACTGGTTTCTGTCTCTTCAATTTCTATACCATATCTGTTGGCCAACCAACGCAAAGCCTCTACATAGGAGTACTTTTCGTGCTCCATAACAAACCCAATGGCATTTCCGCTTTTACCACAACCAAAGCACTTGTAAATCTCTTTAGAAGGTGAAACACTAAATGATGGTGTTTTTTCATTGTGAAAAGGGCAATTACCGATATAATTAGATCCCCTTCGTTTTAACTTGACGAAGCTACCCACGATATCAATGATATCGATGCGGTTCTGGATGTCTTGTATGGTATTTTGGCTGATCAACGATTGTCGGTGAGACTACAAATTTACTCTTTTTTTAATGACCGAAAATCGCGCCTCCATACCTAATAAAAAAACACTTCATCCACAAATACCCATCCTTTATCTCCTGCACCAGGATGCCATTTGGGCATTTTAGCAACGGGAATAGCTTCTATTTCAATGTATCTAAATTTTTTGGGTGATATCGGAATATGAACCGGGATGATATGTTTTCTGCCATTTTTAGTTGGTTGCTCTGGCATTACAGTACCAAGAATTGTCATTTTCTTTGGTGAATCGCCTCCCTTCACTGTAATTTTTACTGGAGGGAAAACATATTGATCAATGTTTTCTACCACGCTAACAATGATTTCTTTCATTTCTTTATCCTGATAGAAATAGAATCCTGCCTTGAATGTGGAATCTTTGTATCCTAACCAGTTCACACTCAAATTGGGTGAATTTCCTTTCAACTCATCTGTTAAACTTTTTGCACCCAATGCGCTGTATTTGGGATCAGGCTGGTGAAGTAGTATGGCTGAATCAGGTTTGAAACTGCGTTGAAAAAAACTATTATCTGTGGTATCACTGGTAAGCCAACCATCACTCGTTGCTATAGCGCGGAGTCGCATCAAGCCAAGTACTTTTATTGGTTCTGTATACAGTGTGCTTGAAGCAGAATCTGGGTTAGACCCATCTGTGGTATATCTGATTTTTACACCAGGCATCGGATGTTTCAACCTAATTAATTCATCAGGACCATAGATGCGTTTTTCAAGATCATCTAAAATGGGTGGAGTGAGTTTTAGCAATTCGTTTTTATCAGGGATATAACCATTGTCCCATTGAATCTTCGGAAACTTCTTTCTAAGTGATTCAATTTCTTCTATTTTTAGTTTTGTTTTCCAAACGAATAACTTTTTTATGGAAGGTATTGATGCCAGGCTACTGATCTCATCATATCCCAGAGAAGTATTAGCAACCGAAACCTGTTCAAGTTGTTTGCACGATCTTAATTTATCAATTCCCTTGCCAGTAATAGATGTTGCATTCAAGTTTAATTTTTCAAGATGTGAAAAACCACTTATTATATCAAATGATTGGTCATCTGCAGGCATGCCTGCCAGGCTCAATTGAATGATTTGATCACTGATGTCTTTCAATTCTTGCAAGGATGCATGTCCGTATTTTTCTTTTAAATAGAACTCTACAATCAATGCAGGACTGTTATTTGCAAATGAATAAATATGCCTGAATGGATTGTTAAGCTTTTCAATTGTTTTGGAAGAGGCAGATTTGAAATTATATTCTTTGATTGTTTCAGCTTTTGGAAGAGATTCTATCAACTTGGTTATCAGTTTCCTCAGCGTATCCTGATCTGCCAAAGCATGGAATGTTAATTTTGGTGATGCACCTTTGTGAATCCATTCTTTGAATATGGCGATTTCTACAGAGCTGAGCTGAGCTTTCCCTTTCGGTGGCATATGGTTTTTATCATCTAAGTCCAACAGCATTCTCTCAATCATCAGACTTTTTTCAGGATCGCCTGAAACCCATAGTGCACCTGTTTTTCCACCTTTCAGCATACTGTTGATATCTTTCATATTCAACCCACCTTTTGCTTTTTGGTCGTTATGACAAGAAATACATTTTGCATTAAGGACAGGTTGAATTGCACCCTGAAGTATGGTCGTGTTTTCGGTAATAGAAGGTATTAAAATGGATTGTTTTTTTTCAGAAGTGAAAGCAAGAAAATCTTCACCATGTGTAAGACTTCCTCCCAAATGACTTCCAAACAAAATGAGTAATGCTGAGGTGATAACAGCACCATTCCATAAAATGAATTTAATTTTCAATTTATTTAAATAGATCAATCCGTGTGAGATGAAAGCTACTCCTACACCGAGCCATTTATGGTTGGATAATAGATCTTTTTCATATCCGCCATTAGCAGCCAATAGGAAACCGGCTAAAGCGGTAAGTGTTGCTAACAGGGCATTGTAATGAATCAATGCATCCGTGTAATCCTTTAGCAATTTGTTTTCGGGGTGGTGCTGAACGATGAGAGAAGCAGGTATCAACAACAAGGTTAATGTTATTGGCAGATGCAATACTACAGGATGCAGTCTTCCCGTAAAAAGGACCCATTGTGGAAGTCCACTCAGATCTACAAAACAAAAAAATATTAAAATTACCTGTAATACGATGATCAGGTTTTGCAGCACATTTTGTTGTCTCAACATGATTCTAACTTTGGGTCTTATGCAATGATGCTATTTACTACCTGGCCAGCGATATCGGTGAGTCTGTAACGACGTCCCAGATGTTTATATGTAAGCATTTCATGGTTGATACCCATCAGATGCAATACAGTAGCATGAAAATCATGTACACTTACTGGATCCTTCACAACATTATAGCCAAATTCATCAGTTTCACCATAAACCATACCTGGCTTGATTCCTCCACCTGCCATCCATATGCTGAAACATTTCGGATGATGATCGCGACCATAATTCACAGGATCGATTTTACCCTGGCAATAGTTTGTTCTTCCGAATTCTCCTCCCCAAATCACCAATGTTTCATCAAGTAAACCACGTTGTTTGAGATCCTTCACCAAGGCTGCAGATGCACGATCCACATCTTCCGCCTGCATCGTCATGTCATTGGCAAGGTTACCATGGGTATCCCAACCCTGATGATATAGTTGAACAAAGCGAACACCCGATTCTGAAAGTTTTCTGGCCAACAGACAGTTTGCTGCATAAGTACCGGGAACAATACAATCTGGTCCGTACATTTTTATTGTGGCATCCGTTTCTTTTGAAAGATCAGTCAACTCAGGAACAGCACTTTGCATCCGATAAGACATTTCATACTGTTTAATCCGGGCATTGATTTCTGGATCTCCAAAATTTTCAAATGAAGATGCATTGAACTTTGCGAGTTCATCCAGCATATCACGTCGACTCGTTCTATCTTGTCCTTCTGGATTTTTGAGATATAATACTGGATCTTCACCACTGCTGAATACAACGCCTTGGTGCTGACTATCCAAAAAGCCATTTGTCCAAAGCTTTGAATACACACCTTGTCCGTTTCCTCTGCCACGAGATAATAACACCGTATATGCAGGTAGGTTGGCATTCTCACTTCCTAAGCCGTAACTCATCCAAGCGCCCATACTGGGACGGTTTCCCTGCTGTGCACCCGTTTGAAAAAAAGTCAGTGCAGGATCATGATTAATGGCTTCAGTATTCATCGTTTTAACGATACAAATATCATCGGCAATGGAAGCCATATTGGGGAAAAGTGATGATATCCAAGCGCCTGATTTACCATGTTGAGAAAATCCAAAAGTAGATCCAACCAATGGAAATTTTTCCTGATTAGCCGTCATTCCCGTAAGACGTTGTCCCATTCTAATGGATGCTGGTAATTCTTCACCATGCATCTTATTGAGCAATGGTTTATAGTCAAAAGTTTCCAATTGGGAAGGGGCTCCATTTTGAAACAGATATATAATTCGTTTTGCCTTTGGTGCAAATTGAGCAACTCCTAAAGGCAATGACTGAACATCGCTTGAGCCAAATAGTTGGTCCTTGAATAACATTGATCCCAATGCAGCACTGCCAAATCCAAGTCCTGCCTTTGTTAGAAAATGTCTTCTGGTTACGTTCAGTCTAAATTGTTTTTCTTGATTGTCCATTGCCATTATTTTATGGTGGTTTCGTCAATATTAAAAAGCATCTGATTGATTTGCATCAACGCTGCCGTTTCAGTAATATCTTTTGTTGGTATTTGCTGGTATTCTCCTGCTTTTAGAAATTTGTTTGCCATGTCTTTGTTGGCAGTAAATCGCTGCATTTCCTTTTTGAAATATTCAGAGAGAAGTGCTTTTTCCGATTCAGTGGGTTTTCTGCAAAGCACCAATCTGAATAAACGTTCAAGCTTTTGTTCTGCATTTAAATTCAAGTTGGATGTACGTTGAGCCAATACCCTTGCAGCCTCCAGTATTTGGGGGTCATTCATGAGCACAAGCGCCTGAAGTGGAGTATTTGTTCGCATCCTGTTGATTTCACATTGATCGCGTGTGCTTGCATCCATGATCAACATAGCAGGAGGAGGAGCTGTGCGTTTGATAAATGTATATATCCCTCTTCTGTAAAGTTTATATCCAGTATCCTGGCGGTATTTTGCAAGTTCTCCACGGCCTGAGGTTGTTGATTCCCAAACACCTTTTGGTTGATATGGTTTTACACTCGGACCACCAATTTCTTCATTCAATAAACGTGCAGAAGTCAGAATCAAATCTCTTTGCAATTCTGCTTTAACGCGGATTCTGGGGAAATAGCTGTAATATTTGTTTTCGGGGTCTGCTGCAAATTTCTTTTCTGTTCTTTTTTCGGATTGTTTGTAGGTGGTGGATGTAACCATCATCTTCACCATCTTCTTGATATCCCAACCGCTTTCCCTGAATTCAACTGCCAACCAGTCGAGTAGTTCCGGGTGTGTGGGAAGTTCTCCCTGCATGCCAAAATCACCAACGGTCTTGACCAGGCCCCTTCCGAAGAATTCACTCCACAAGCGGTTTACATAAACCCTTGAGGTGAGTGGGTGCTGAGGATCCAACAACCATTTTGCCAATCCAAGTCTGTTTTTCTCGAATTTATTCCTGTTAAATGGTAGTATAGATGCAGGTGTTGCCATATCAACCGTATCACTTGGCTGATCATAGTTTCCTCTTCTTAGAATCCTGGTGGCTCTGATGTTCAGGCTGTCTTGCATCACCATTACAGTCACATCGTTTGTATCCTTTTTATTGATGAAATTCAATACTGATTGAACATCTTCATTCGTTACTTTGATAATGGGTGGATCTCCAGGTGATGCAAGGCTAATGTCACCCACAAGTCCTTTTTCTTTCACCTGATTGAAAAAAGCAAATACACTGAAATAATCCTTTTGTGAAACGGGATCATATTTATGATCATGGCATTTACAACATTCCAGGGTGATGGCTAGGAATGCTTTCCCGAAAGTATTTGTTCTGTCTGTTACATATTCCGTTCTGTATTCTTCATCAATAATGCCGCCTTCTTGTGTGATCTTGTGATTTCTGTTGAAACCTGTTGCCAGTATTTGTTCTTTGGTTGGATTGGGAAGCATATCGCCTGCCAATTGCCAGGTGATGAACTTATCGAAACCATAGTTTTGGTTGAAGGCATGAATTACCCAATCGCGCCATGGCCACATGGTTCTGTAGCCATCATCCTGGTAACCGTGACTATCCGCATAGCGGGCTAAATCAAGCCATGCAATGGCCATTTTCTCACCGTAATGTTTGTTAGCCAACAATTCATCGACTATTTTTTCATAGGCGTTTGGCGAATTGTCGTTCAAGAATTTATCCTGTAATTCCAATGTTGGTGGCAAACCTGTCAAATCAAGACAAACCCTTTTCAGCAATGCTTCTTTATTGGCTTCTTCATTGGGTTCCAACCCAACAGATTCCAGTTTGGAGAATACAAAATTATCAATTGGATTTTTAGGGTGAAGATCTGCATCCACCTCAGGAACTTCCGGTCTGGTTGCTGCAATAAACGACCAGTGTTTTTTATATTTTGCTCCTTGAGAGATCCACTTTCTGATGATTTCTATCTCACTTTTGCTGAGCGGTAATTTATTTGATGGGGGTGGCATGATTTCCGAAGTATCCTCTGTGATTAACCTGGTATACATGGCGGATGCCATCGGATCTCCAGGGATTACAACGTGATGCGTTGGATCATCTTTTAGGGCAGCAAATGCACCTTCTTCCGTATCAAGACGTAATCCTGCTTTTCTTGCCTTGGCATCAGGGCCATGACATTTAAAACATTTATCCGATAGAATGGGGCGAACATGATAGTTGAAATCAACCACATCAGGTATCGCAGCTTCAGTTGTAGATGTTTTGCCAACTGAAAAATATATGGCTGTTGATATGATGCCAAAAGATAATACACCAATAATCAACTTTTTATTCAAGGTGATATTGGTCAAAGAGGGCAATTTCATATATGAATCGTTTCAGTCTACAATATAATATTTTTTATTAAGTATTAGCCTCGTATTAAATAAGAGTTGTTTTAAATCCTGTATTGTGCTGATTTTTATCAGTTTGACTAACACATCGCTGCCTTTTCTCATGGGTATCTTTGTATCATAAAAATTCCTTCTATGATAGACAATCAGCCAGCTTTTGTGAAGCATGACGAACTAATCAAATTTGTAAAGGAAACCGCTGAACTTTGTACACCCTCTAAAATACATTGGTGTGATGGCACAAAGCAAGAATATGATAGCCTTTGTAATTTGTTGGTAGATGCAGGAACATTTACAAAACTCAATCAGGAAAGATGGCCCAATAGCTTTGCATGTAATTCAGACCCGTCTGATGTTGCTAGGGTAGAAGACAAAACTTTTATTTGTAGCAGGAGAAAAGAAGATGCGGGCCCCACCAACAATTGGGTTGATCCAAAAGAAATGAAGCGTAAGATGAAAGAGCTTTTAAAAGGATCAATGAAGGGTAGAACACTTTACGTAATTCCATTTTGTATGGGCCCATTGGGGTCTCCATTATCAAAAATTGGTGTTCAGATAACTGATTCAGCCTATGTGGTGGTAAACATGCATATCATGACAAGGGTTGGGGAAAAGGTATTAAAAATGGTAGGCGATGATGGAGAATTTGTAAAATGCATTCATACCCTGGGTGCTCCATTGGAATCAGATCAGACAGATGTTAAATGGCCATGTAATCCTAACGTAAAATATATTGTTCATTATCCTGATGATAGAGCTATTGTATCATATGGCTCTGGTTATGGTGGAAATGCGTTATTGGGTAAAAAATGTTTTGCTTTAAGAATTGCATCAGTTATGGCAAAAGAGGAAGGATGGCTGGCAGAACACATGTTGATTTTAGGTGTAGAAGATCCTAAAGGCAGAAAAACCTATGTGGCAGCAGCATTTCCAAGTGCCTGTGGCAAAACAAATTTTTCAATGTTGATTCCTCCCTCGGAAATGAAAGGATGGAAAGTAACAACAATAGGGGATGATATCGCATGGATCAAACCTGGAAAGGATGGTAAATTATATGCAATCAATCCTGAATATGGATACTTTGGGGTAGCTCCAGGCACAAATAAAGCAACCAATCCAAATGCAATTGAAGCGCTTTCAAAAAACAGCATTTTTACGAATGTGGGTATAACACCTGATGGCGATGTGTGGTGGGAGGGGTTGACAGATAAAGTTCCTGAGAAAATATACAATTGGAGAGGAGAGTTACATGATCACTCATCAGGTAATCCAGTAGCGCATCCCAATGCCAGATTTACGGCTCCTTCATATCAATGCCCGAGTATAGATCCAGAATCTGAAAACCCCCATGGAGTGCCTATTAGCGCGTTTATATTTGGAGGCAGACGAACCACAACAATTCCATTGATCTATCAAGCATTCAATTGGAATTTTGGTGTGTACCTTGCTGCAACCATGGGTTCTGAAACCACTGCTGCTGCCTTTGGCGAAACCGGAAAAGTTCGTAGAGATCCATTCGCAATGCTTCCATTTTGTGGTTATCATATGGCAGATTACTTTAACCATTGGCTTCAGTTAGGAAGAACAATTCCCAATCCTCCAAGGATTTTTAGTGTGAACTGGTTTAGAAAGAATAAAGATGGTAAATACCTCTGGCCAGGATATGGAGAGAACATGCGTATGTTGAAATGGATTGTAGAAAGAATTTATGGCGAAGTTGTTTCAGTTGAAAGTCCTATTGGCTGGGTGCCTCAATATGAGGATATTGATTGGGGAACACTTGATTTTTCACATGAACAATTTGAAGAAGTCATGGATATTGATAGGGAAGCATGGAAAAATGAAATCCTGACACATGAAGAATTATTTTGCAGAATGTATGATAAGCTTCCAAAAGAATTCTTTTTTATGCGGGAACTGCTTCTCTCAAGTTTATGGCGTTCAACAGAACATACCTTGGCTCCTGAAACGCATTAGAATTCACTCATAAAAGTTAAACAGGTTTAATGATTAATGTAAAGGAGGAGAAGCATTCCCCCAATCATTCATCGTTAAACCTTTTATATTTGCTTCAAGTATCAACAAAAATGACTTTACATGTTTTCTACATTCAAAGCTTCTTTTATATTAATTGCTTTAATAATGCATGGAATGGTTGGATTCAGTCAGTTTTTCAGTCTAGATAAATATCCCGTTTATCATGGCCAGGATCTGGGACTTCAATATACTCACAATGCATCCATATTCAGAATATGGAGTCCGACTGCAGAGCGTGTTCAACTCAAATTTTACAAATCCTCACTCGGAAACGATCTGCTTGAGACGATTGAAATGGAAAAAGGCAATGAGGGCAGCTGGATAAAAACGATTTCCCGTGATTTAAAAGGTATATATTATGTTTTTACCATTTTTACACATGGAAAATGGTTGAGTGAAGTGCCAGACCCATATGCAAAAGCGGTTGGTACCAATGGCAAACGTGCATTAGTTGTAAATATGAATGATACCAATCCTTTAGGATGGAATACTGATCACTCACCTGTATTTAGTACTCGGGTTAACCTCAAAGCTAGTATGGGTGGACTTCCCACCGATGCAATCATTTATGAATTACATGTTCGGGATGCAAGTATTCATCCAAGTTCAGGAGTCAAAGCCAAAGGTAAATTCATTGGTCTTTCTGAAAAAGGGACAAAAAACAACCAGGGAGAAAGTACAGGGTTGGATCATTTGAAAGAATTAGGTGTTACACATATTCATTTATTGCCATCGTATGATTTTTATAGTGTGGATGAGCGAAGATTGGATAGTACCCAATACAATTGGGGCTATGATCCACTCAATTACAATACTCCTGAAGGATCATATAGTTCCAATCCCGACGATGGTGTCACCAGAATCAAAGAGTTTAAAACCCTTATTTCTGAAATGCATCGCAATGGTTTGCGCGTGGTAATGGACGTTGTTTATAATCATACCATGTTAACTGAAAATTCTTATTTCAATCAATTGGTGCCTGGATATTATTATCGCCAAAAAGAAGATGGCTCATTTTCAAATGCGTCAGCATGTGGAAATGAAACTGCCAGTGAAAGACCCATGATGCGAAAGTTCATGATCGAATCACTTAAACATTGGGTCAACGAATACCATATTGATGGTTTCCGATTCGACCTCATGGGAATTCATGACATAGAAACCATGAATCAAATTTCAAAAGAACTTCATTCCATCAAACCAGACATTTTATTATATGGTGAAGGTTGGACTGCAGGAGGATCGCCTTTACCCGATTCATTGAGGGCTTTAAAGAAAAATGCTTACGAGCTGGATAAGATTGCAGTTTTTAGCGATGATATCCGGGATGGAATCAAAGGAAGTGTTTTTGAGCATGCCGACAAAGGCTTTGCATCGGGTAAAGTGAGAATGGAAGAAACCATCAAATTTGGTATTACTGCGTCGTGTAAGCATCCTCAAATAGATTATTCAAAAGTCAACTATTCCAAAGGCCCTTATGCCATTCAGCCAGAACAGGTGATTAGCTATTGTGAATGTCATGATAACCATCTGCTGTGGGATAAATTGGCTATATCCAATCGAGCTGACAATGAAGCAATTCGTAAAGAAATGCATAAGCTGGCGTTGACAATAGTCTTGACATCACAGGGAATATCATTTCTTCATGCGGGAACAGAATTTTTACGATCCAAAAAAGGTGTTGAGAATTCATTCAATGCAGGAGATTCCATCAATGCTATAGATTGGAATTTAAAATCAACCAATAAAGATGTTTTTGACTATGTGAAAGGATTGATTTCTATGCGAAAAAAACATCCCGCTTTTAGAATGACAAAAGCCAATGAAATTGCCTCATTTATAAGGTTTGATGAAAAAACAGAGAGTGGGGTAGTCTCATATTCGATTGATGGCTCAAAGTTGAATGATGAATGGAAGTCCATACATGTTATTTTCAATGGATCATCAAAGGCAATTGATCAACAGCTGCCTGGGGATATTTGGACAATTTTTTCAAATAACAATCATATGTTGGACTTTGTAGAAACTGCTTCATCCAGAATACATGTAAATCCATTTTCATCAGCCATTCTTTTTAAAAAATAAGCACATGAAAGAAGTGTATATTTTGTCTGCAGTTCGAACTCCCATCGGAAAATTCGGTGGCGCATTGTCTTCGCTCACCGCAACGCAATTAGGTGCCAAAGCTATCGAAGCTGCTGTTGAAAGGGCAGGGGTTGATAAGAAAAGAATTGATGAGGTTATCATGGGACATGTATTACAAGCAAATGCTGGGCAGGCACCTGCACGGCAAGCAGCGGTATTTGCATGTTTAGATCCCCAAACAAGATGCACGACAGTCAATAAGGTTTGTGCCAGTGGTATGAAGGCTATTTCTATGGGGGTGCAAAGTATTTTGATGGGTGATGCAAAAGTAGTTGTGGCAGGTGGCATGGAAAGCATGAGCAATGTTCCTTATTATCTCGATAGTGTTCGCTGGGGAAATAAATATGGAGAACAGAAATTAGTGGATGGGATTCAGCGAGATGCACTCACCGATATGTATGATGGACAGGCCATGGGGATGGCTGCAGAACATTGTGCAAAAGAATGCTCTGTAACCAGAGAAGAACAAGATGAATTTGCGATCGAAAGTTATAAAAGATCTCAGTCGGCTTGGAACGCAGGTGTTTTCAAAGATGAAGTAATTCCTGTGACATTAATGGGTAAAAAAGGAGAATATATTGTTGATAAAGATGAAGAACCATGGGCAGTAGATTTTGAAAAAATTACATCATTGAAATCTGCATTCATCAAAGATGGAACTGTAACAGCTGCCAATGCCAGTACGATGAACGATGGTGCAGCTGCATTGGTATTGATCGAAAAAGAATATGCTGACAAACTTGGATTAAAACCCATTGCATCTGTTGTGGGGTATTCAGATGCAGAGCAGGAGCCGATTTGGTTCACCACCACACCTTCAGTTGCTATACCCAAAGCATTGGAAAAGGCTGGGTTGGAATTGAGTGATATCAACTATTTTGAAATCAATGAAGCATTTTCAGTTGTGGCCATTGAAAATGCAAAAAGATTAAATATCAGTAAGGATATTTTAAATATTCATGGTGGTGCTGTCTCGTTAGGACATCCATTGGGTTGCAGTGGCGCCAGAATCATTACAACACTCATTCATATTTTAAAAAATAAACAAGCACTTTACGGAGCGGCAGGTATCTGCAATGGCGGTGGCGGAGCTTCTGCTTTGATTGTAAAAGCACTTTGATTATTTCATTTCCTTTTTCAACTGAATTACACATCAAATGATTGTACATTAAATGATTAACTGTATTTCTTAGATAAATTCCCTTTTTAATCTTACGTACTTACACGTAATTTGTAATACTACTTTCAAAAAAACTTCCATTTCGCATTTTTGGCATTTAGTATTGTATTGTTCAACAAGCAGAAGATTTGATCAATCCAAGCTT
>CANFHO010000046.1 GCA_947447005.1 Chitinophagaceae bacterium | reverse complement strand
CTGAAATAGTTAAGACTTAATCTGACAGTAGGGATTAAATTTGAAGTAACAACAAATCAATTTTTAACCCCCTTAAACTGTCAGAAATGAAATCAGAAACTAAGTTAATCAAAAGCAAGTTAGGATTATTGCAATTGGCTGAGAAGCTAGGTAACGTATCACAGGCATGTAAGATCATGGGATACAGCCGAGATAGTTTTTACCGGTTGCAGGAGTTGTACGATACCGGTGGAGAGTTAGCCTTACATGAGATAAGTCGCAGAAAGCCTATTCCCAAGAATCGTGTTGATACACACATTGAAGATGCTGTTGTACAAATGGCATTTGATTTTCCAGCTTATGGTCAGCAAAGGGCATGTAATGAATTGCGCAAGAGAGGTATATTCCTATCTGCAGCAGGTGTCCGCTGTGTATGGCAAAGGCATGATCTAGAAACTTTTCCTAAAAGATTAAAGGCATTAGAGGCCAAGGTAGCTCAAGATGGAATTGTATTAACTGAAGCACAGATGATTGCCATGGAGCGGAAGAAGGAGCAACGAGAGGCTCATGGTGAGATTGAGACAGAACATCCTGGATATCTGGGTTCTCAGGACACTTACTATGTTGGCAATATCAAGGGTGTTGGTAGAATATATCAACAGACCTTTATTGATACCTATAGTAGGGTTGCTTTTGCAAAGTTGTATACGAGCAAGCACGCCATTACTTCTGCCGATATTCTAAATGATCGTGTTATACCATTTTTTGAAGAGCATCAGATACCCTTGTTACGCGTATTGACAGATAGGGGTACTGAGTATAATGGTAAACGGGAAAATCATGAATATGAGCTTTATCTATCTCTTGAGAGTATTGAGCACAGTAGAACCCAAGTACGACATCCGCAGAGCAATGGCATCTGTGAAAGACTTCACAGAACCATGCAGGAAGAGTTCTATGCTATTGCCTTCAGGAAAAAACTGTACGACAAATTGGAGCTTCTTCAGAAAGATCTCGATGAATGGTTGAACTTCTATAACAATGAAAGACCTCATTCTGGTCGATATTGCTTTGGTAAAACTCCAATGCAGACATTTTTGGAATCACTATCTTTAGCAAAAGAAAAGCTGCTTCATGAAAAACACGAAACAGCTTTAATATCCTGACCCTATAAAACTAACAACCCTAACTGTCAGATTAAATACTAGCTATTACAATTTATCCCAATTCACCGTTTCTCCGTTTCTCCGTTTCCCCGTTTCTCCGTTTCTCCGTTTCCCCGTTTCCCCGTTTCTCCGTTTCTCCGTTTCTCCGTTTCTCCGTTTCCCCGTTTCTCCGTTTCCCCGTTTCACCGTTTCTCCGTTTCCCCGTTTCTCCGTTTCTCCGTTTCTCCGTTTCCCCGTTTCCCCGTTTCTCCGTTTCCCCGTTTCTCCGTTTCCCCGTTTCTCCGTTTCCCCGTTTCCCCGTTTCACCGTTTCTCCGTTTCACCATTTCCCTGCGTTTATTAGTATATTTATCAAAACTCCCCACATGAAATTCCTCAAAGGCTTCATCATCTTCATTGCAGTATTGGTTATTGTCTTTTTAGCCGGACCAACTCCTGATACGCCTGTTTACAATACCACTCTTCCTGAAATGCCATCAGATCTTTCTAAACTGGAAGCCCATGTTAAAGAGATGGAATCCAATAAAAAAATTAAACCTGATAATGAAGCCAGGATTGTGTGGGCCAATGACTCTATCAAGCAAAAAACTCCATTTGCCATACTGTATCTGCATGGTTTTTCTGCTTCGCAGGAAGAAGGTGATCCTATTCATGAAAGACTTGCAAAAGCATTTGGATGCAATCTGTATCTCGCACGTTTGTCGGAACACGGACTTGTTTCGGATCAACCTATGGCAAAGATGACAGCAACAAGTCTTTGGAACAGTGCAGTGGAAGCTTATGCCATTGCAAAACAACTGGGAGAAAAGGTCATTGTAGTTAGTACTTCCACAGGCGGTACACTTTCCCTTGCGCTGTGTGCATCCTTTCCAGAAATTCACTCACAAATATTGATGTCTCCCAATATTCAGATTTTCAATCCCACCAGCAAATATTTGAATGACCCATGGGGTAAGCAAATTGCACAGCTGGTTTTGGGTAAGGATAAAATTGTTACATCAGACCAACGGGATATTTATAAAAAATACTGGTACTCAACATACCCATACGATGCATTGCCTGAACTGGAAGAACTAGTAGAAACAACCATGACAAAAGAGAACTTCAATTTAGTAAAACAACCAACGCTGCTTCTGTATTACTATAAAAATGAAAAAGAACAAGACAATGTAGTAAGTGTGCCTGCGATGAAAGAAATGTTTAAAGAATTGGGAACACCTGCAGCTTTGAAATTGGAACAAGCCATACCCAATGCAGGAAACCATGTAATAGGCGGTGCTATTGAATCTCAAGATGTAGAGTCGGTGTATGCAGCCTGTGAAAAATTTATGAAGATATGTATGAAATAGTTTAAGAGGTTGAAGTAGTTGAAGAGGCTTAAGGGCGATATAAAATACTTCAACCCCTTAAACTTCTTAAACTACTTCAACTTCTTATTGAAAAAAATCGCCGTCACCATTGTCAGCAATAACATCATGCCTACCAACTGATGTGATACACCAAGCCATAACAATGCAAAATGATCATTGGCATTTAACACTGTGAGTATTCCCAGAACTATTTGAAGTATTACCAATATCAATGGCAATTTTGAGATCGCTTTAAACAATGGTGTTGCTGTTATTTTTTTGGCACGCAGGTACCAAACAAATACAATGATTGCAATGATATATGCCATTGTGCGATGAATGAAATGCACTGCCAATGGGTCTCTCATCATTTGTATAAAAGTATCATTGTACATGGATGCAGGCACCACTTCTCCATTGATCAATGGCCAAGTGGTTGCAAAAGTTGCTGCTTTCAAACCTGCCATGAATGCACCAAATACCAACTGTACAACAATGATTGCTGTAAGCCATAGGGTATATTTTTTCAATGAAGGAGCATTGACTAATTGGTTTTGCGGAACAAGTAATTGCAATGCAAACCACAATGTATAACAAACCAATACCATGGCAGAAATAAAATGGATGGCCAGTTTGATATGGTTTACGTAAAGACTTTCATCATTGAGACCGCTTGCCACCATAATCCATCCGATAGCACCTTGCATTGCTCCCAACAAGAATAGGATCAACATGGGTTTGATCATTTCTTTTTTGAATTTCCCTTTGATGATGAACCAGGCAAATGGAATGGCAAAAACAACTGCAATCAACCTTGCCCATTCACGATGAAACCATTCCCAGAAGAAGATGAATTTAAAATCATTCAATGAAAAATCAAAATTGATGTGTTTGTACTGCCCAATCTGTTTATACTTTTCAAATGCCTGCATCCATTCTGTTTCATTCAATGGGGGAATGGCGCCCATCAGTGGCTTCCATTCTGTAATGGACAAACCTGATCCGGTTAATCGAGTAATACCTCCCAACAACACTTGAATAACCAACATGCCAACCCCGATCAAAAGCCATATAGATACAGCATTGGATTCCTTTTTCATGGTATCGTTTTTTAACATGGTGCAAAGGTATCATGCAAACAGATGCTGTATGTATTTTGATGAAGATTTCTTGCTACTTTGCATCTCATGTTGAAACCATTTCATCAGAAACGATATCCCGAAGCTGGATGTGATGAAGCCGGCAGGGGTTGCCTGGCTGGACCTGTTTTTGCTGCAGCTGTCATTCTTCATAAGGATTTTAGTCACCCCCTCTTAAACGACTCCAAACAACTCAGGGAAAAAGATCGCTATGCCTTAAGAGAGGTAATCCAACAACAAGCTATTGCTTGGATGGTTGCCAGTCTGGATGCAGATGAAATAGACAGAATCAATATTTTAAATGCCTCAATTGCTTCCATGCACATTGCATTGGATGGATTGAGCATACAGCCTTCCTTTATTATTATCGATGGAAACAGGTTCAAGCAATTCAAGAACATTCCATACGAAACGATTGTGAAGGGTGATGGGAAATATGCTTCCATTGCGGCTGCGAGCATTTTAGCGAAAACCTACCGTGATGATTTCATGCTGGAGCAACACGATTTATATCCGCAATACAATTGGAAAAAGAACAAGGGCTATGGAACACTGGATCATCGCAAAGCCCTGGAATTGCATGGGCCTTCTCCTCTGCATAGGAAAACGTTTAAAGTGAAGGGTATGATAGACTTAAATGTTAAAAATATTTGAAGAGGTTGCTTTCTTTAAACCAAATGAATCTTGCCACGTCAGACATTGAAACAGTTCATCATTAAAAATAAACTCATGAAAACAAGAAACCTCATTCTGGTCATTATCGCATTCGTTTTTTCAATGAACAATGCAGGTGCCTTTGAAAGACATTTCAAATCTTTTAACGAAAGGGACTATCATCATTTTCAAGACCGCAGGATCACCAAAAGGGAAGCTGCCAAATTGAAAATGGAGAGAAGAGATATCAAACGCGACAGACGCAGGGCGCTGGCCAACGACGGAAAAATTGGACCCTTAGAAAGAAGGCATATTCGTCGCGATAAAAAAGTGTTGAGAAGAAATACCGTAAGGGCAATCAGGCATTGAGTTTATTCATTCAAGCAACTGGCAACTAGTTACGGGTAACAAGAATAAAATCAAATGGATTCGGTTATTCACTTGTAACTCGTTACTCGTTACTTTCAAATCACCCCCATTCCCTGCCGAATAATTTCAGGTTCATCAGAAGTGAGATCAACAATGGTAGAGTATTGCATACCTCCGATGCCTGCATCCACAACCAGATCGACAAGCTTTTCAAACTTTTCATGAATCCACTCTGGGTCAGTGTATTCTTCAACCATGTCGCCAGGAAGTGATGAACTTAATAAAGGGTGACCCAATGCGGATGATATATCATGGGTTACCGTATGATCAGGCACACGCAATCCAATGGTATCTTTTTTGCTTTTGAGAATTTTAGGGACCTCCTTGCTGGCAGGCAAAATAAATGTGAATGGGCCAGGAATATGAGATTTGATAAAACGATATTGAGGTGTGCTTATCGCTTTTGCATATTTACTCAAATCTGAAAGATCACTACAAACAAATGAAAGATTTGCTTTTGCTGGATCAATGCCTTTGATTCGGCAAATTCTTTCAATCGCTTTAGGTTGGAAAATATCACAACCAAATCCGTAAACTGTATCTGTGGGGTAAATGATCACACCTCCATCCTTCAGGCATTCCGCCACCTGTTTAACCAAACGGTCCTGGGGGTTGATAGGGTGGATATGTAAAATCATTAGTGAAAAACGAAAAATGAAGAGTGAAAAACGCAACTTTTAATGAGTTTGAAATTGAATTTCAAAACTTCATTTTTCATTCTTCGCTTTTCACTCTTCACTCAAGTTATTGTATCGTCCAAGTTTCATGACCTCTCAACAATTTGTTGAGATCGCCGGGACCTTTCTTTTCAATGATACCTTGCAATTGTGCTTCAAGTTGTTCTTCATAACAAGGTCTGTCTGTTTCGAAGAACACGCCAAATGGTCTTGGAAGATGGCCTTCAATGCTAGGATCGTCGAACATTCTTACAAGAATTTGTGCCTTGTAAAAATCCTTATCATCATGTATCCAGCAATCATCTGCACTTCCACCTTGTGAAAGATCAACGATAACAGGTTTGAAACCATCAAGCTTAATCCCTTTTTCTTTGTTTGCGCCAAAAAGCAAAGGCTTTCCTTGTTCAAGGAATAAGGTCTCCAATGGCTTAGATGCCTTTTCAGTAAAAATTTCAAATGCACCATCATTGAAGATGTTGCAGTTTTGATATATTTCAAGGAAGGAAGCACCTTGATGGGCATTGCTTCTCAACAACATTTCCTGAAGATGTTTTGGATCCCTGTCCATGCTGCGTGCAATAAATGTTGCATCCGCACCCATGGCCAATGCCAATGGATTGAATGGATGGTCTATACTTCCGAATGGAGTTGATTTTGTTATTTTCTTTTCTTCTGAAGTAGGAGAATACTGACCTTTTGTCAAGCCATAAATCTGGTTATTGAAAACCATCAAGTTCACGTTGAAGTTTCTCCTGAGCAAGTGAATGGTATGGTTGCCACCAATACTCATTGAGTCTCCATCACCAGATACAATCCACACACTGAGGTCTGGTCTTGCAGCTTTCAGACCACTTGCAATGGCAGTAGCACGTCCATGAATGGAATGCATACCATAGGTCTCCATATAATACGGGAAACGGCTTGAACAACCGATTCCTGAAATGATCACAATGTTTTCTCGCGGAATGCCTAAGGTAGGCATGATCTTTTGCACCTGAGCAAGGATGGAATAATCTCCACAACCGGGACACCATCTAACTTCTTGGTCAGTTTGAAAATCTTTCGATGTCAATACAACTGGGGGGGCTTGTAATACTTCGCTCATAAAAGTTCCTCTTTATGCTTTATACAATATTAAGATCTACTTTTCTGACTCCGAAGATACGGGTTCTAATTGCAATGCTTCCCAAAATTCTGCAGCTCTTCTGGTATGGGGTATTACAATAGTTCCGCCAACAATATTGGCAACAGAAAAGATTTCATATACTTCTTTGGTGGAAATTCCCAGTTCGTGGCATTTCCCCAGGTGATATTTGATACAATCGTCGCAACGAAGCACCATACTGGCCACCAAACCAAGCATTTCCTTGGTTCTTTTATCAAGCGCCCCATCCTCATAGGTATTGGTATCCAGGTTCCAGAGGCGTTTCATTACCAGGTTGTTGTTGGAAAGGATCACTTCGTTCATCCTTTCTCGGTATTCATTGAATTCAGTTACTAAGGACATGTTTGTGGGTTATGGTTGTCGGTGATCGTTTATCGGTTCGATGTCAAAATATGTAATAAAGTTAAGACATAAAAGGATGCATGTAAAGTTTTAGCAATAACAAAAAACCCATAACCCACCACCAAAAAAAAAGAGAACCACGAGGGTTCTCTTTTCAATGTTATCTGGGTAGATGATTACCAACGGTTACCACCACCGCCACCGCCACCGAAGTTGCGACGACCACCGCCGCCACCATTACCACCGGTGCTAGGACGCTGTTCGCGTGGTTTAGCCTCGCTAACTTTGATAGCACGGCCTTCAACTGTAGCGCCATCAAGCTCTTGAATAGCTTTTTGTGCAGCTGCATCATCTGACATTTCTACGAAACCGAAACCACGGCTACGGCCAGTGAATTTGTCAGTAATAACTTTTGCTGAAGATACTTCTCCGTACTCTTCAAAGAAACCTTTTAAGTCTTCATCTTGAACGTTGAAGCTTAAATTTGAAACATAAATGTTCATTCTAAATAAATATAAATTAACAATGGATGAGAGAAACACAGGGGTAAACAAGACAACTATTAGCAGAAGTGCGTAGCAGATGACAATGACTTACTAAAACTGTACTTAACTCAAATTACCATACAAAGGTATTTTAAATATTTCGTAACTGCCAGAAAATAAGTGTGAAATCTGCGTTAAGACATTAAAAACTATCCAACCTGGGCGGTTTTTCGTCTGCTTTCCGCCTTTAAACTGAGGTAAACAAGGATTGTACTGGTCAGAAAGAACACCGCTCCAGCCAAAAAAGGTGCTCCTGGAAAATAATAATGGTTGCCGCCAACGCTGAAATATGCAAACAAATTGGTCATGATCAAAGGCCCAACAATAGATGTTGCACTCATCAAGCTTGTCATGGCTCCTTGCAATTCTCCCTGCTCATTGGGCGGTACGTGGGCGGAAATAATTCCTTGCAATGCCGGACCAGCAATGGCACCCATAGAATAAATCAACGTGAAGAGGTACATCATCCACGTAGAATTCGCAAAAGCAAACAATGACATACCTATTGTATACATCACCAATCCAATGAATAAGGATTTAGACTGACCAAGTTTAGGTATGATCACCCTGATTAGTCCGCCCTGAATAATAGCAATCAACACGCCAATAAAGGCCAATGAATATCCAATCATGGCTGTATCCCAGCCAAATTTTTTCATAGTATAATAACTCCATGTGCTTTGAACGGCATGCACGCCGATGTATATGAATACAAGCGAAAGGATTAATTCTCCAACTGCAGGGTATTTTTTCAATTGCATTAAAGAGCCCAAAGGATTGGCGCGCTTCCAGTCAAATTTTCTTCTTCTTTCCAACGGAAGAGATTCAGGTAAAATGAAATAACCATATAACCAGTTAACCAATGTCAATACTGCTGAAACAAAAAATGGAATGCGTTCACCATATTTACCCAATAAACCACCCATCATCGGACCAATGATAAAACCCAATCCGAAGGCGGCACCTATCATACCAAAATTTTGTGCCCGCTTATCTGGGGTACTGATGTCGGCTACATAAGCAGATGCAGTTGTAAAACTGGCTCCGGTGATACCCGACAAGATGCGGGCAGCAAACAACCAGGTAATGGTAGGGGCCCAACCGAGTAAAAAATAATCCATGCCAAATCCAAACAAGGAAATCAACAAGACCTTTCTTCTCCCAAATTGATCACTTAAATTTCCAATAACAGGTGCAAAAAGAAACTGCATGAAAGCGTAGGTAAACATTAGCCAACCTCCAATGGAGGAAGCGTGACTGAGATTGCCCCCTGTAAGTTGTTGTATGAGTTTTGGTAGTACCGGTATAATAATACCCAAACCGATAACATCAATCAAGACTGTTATAAAAATGAATCCCAACGCCGCAGATCGGTTGTTCCTACTCATACATTCGATTAATTAATACTGAATTGAATCATACACTACAACCTTGCTCCACAAATGTTTGCAATCGTCAATGAACTTCAAATGCATGGGATGTGTCTGATAAATATCCTGATCTTCGGAAGTTGCAAATACATTCAACCAGGAGATGGCATAGGAAGAATCTATAACAGGTCGGTCTGTGGGAGCAGGCAATCCAATGTGAAATGCCTTGATAACTTCAGCTTTACTCAAAGCCTCAAGACCAGCAACCAACTGCTCAAGATCTTCTTTGCTGTCAGGATTATTCAACCAAAAATATACGTGATGAATGAAAGTATTGTTGAGTGACATCGGGGAATTATTAGGGGGTGAAGATAAGAATAAAAAGAGAAGAGAGAAAAGAGAAAGGAGAAGGGAGAAAAGAGAAAAGAGAAAAGAGAAAAGAGAGTGGGAGCTTGACGGCTGTTTCACTTTTCGCTTTTATCTTTTCTCCTTTCTCTTATTTATTGTTGGCTCCAGTCTTTGATGCCTGCTCTAATGGCTTTCGCTACTTTATCCGGATTCTTTTTATTCAATATGAATTTTTCATCTTGCGGATTGCTGAGAAAGGCTACTTCTACCAAACAGTTTGGAAAATCTGTGGGGCCACTCAATGCAAAATTGAAACTGCCTACATTGCCAAATTCAGTCAATCCAATACCTTTCATCTGTTTCAAAATGGATTGTGTCAATGGTCGAAAACCAATGTATCTGTAAAAAGTGCTCGTGCCCTTCACCGTATCAACAGAAGATGAATTAAAATGTATGCTTATCAATAGATCTGGCATGGTATCTTTTAACCCCTTGATTCTTTCAGGCATACTGAGTGTGGTATCAATTGTTCTTGTCATATAAACATGTTTGATACCTGCCTTCTTCAATTCCTTTTCAAGCGCTTTTGCATATAAAAGCGTCAGTTCCTTTTCAAGCTTTCCGGATATATCTCCAGCAGCACCAGAATTGTCTCCTCCATGACCAGCATCCACAGCAACAAACAATTGCTTTATGTTTTTGGGAGGAGCTTGCTTTACACGGATGGTAAGTTTGTTTGAAATGGTATCATAATAAATGCTATGCCCCCAGTGAATGCTTCCCTTCAAATCCACATAGACCCGTAATACACCATTTTCCAATTGCTCATACCAGGTATTCCTGATCTCTTTTTGAATTCCTGTTTGCGTAATCCAGTTGGTATTGGAAGTGAGTCCGAATAGATCAATAATAAGTCGATTGGGATTGACTTGCATACTTGAGCGATATGGGAGTCGATCTGGCATGGCAATGGTTATGTAATCGAAACGATCATCACTGTATGTTTTCCAATTGCCACTTAAATAATAAGGCTTAAACGACTGGTTGGTTTCAAACCGCACAGACGACTTTGCAACAAATGCCTTGAGATTGGGAGCAAGTTCAATAATATAATCTGATGCGAGGCTGTCGATTACCCTCACCAACACACCAGTATCCATATATGTCATTTTCGCACCCCCCAAACGGTCATCACCAGGACCATACTCAAAGAAAGGCAATACACCCTGTGTTCTGGCCAATATTGGTTTAGATATAGGTTGGGCAAGAGAAAAAATGCTGATAATGTTGAATACAAGTAATGATAAAATGATTGAACGCATATTCGAATTTAGTTTTTTACTGAAGACTATCGTATAAATACGTAATCAAAAAAGCACTTTCACTGAATTTTAACCCTTTTGGCGATGATTCATACTATTGGAACTCATGTTGCGTTTTATTCTCAAATCTAAAATCCTGTCTTATGAACCAGTCCAATTCAACTCTTCAACTCATCAGTGCGCTTATCGTTCTGATTCCTGTAGCGATTATTTTCATCAAACAAAAAGGCAGTAATAAATATTTCCTTGCATTGGCCGCAGCCAATTTGATGTTTTTCATATCAAGTTTCCTGTTGAATAAATTTGTTGCACTTCCGGCATCTGTTTCAAATCTAATCAGCACATTTGCAAATGTTTTGCAGGCGCCACTCACGTTGATGTTCCTGTTGTATTTCACAGATAACAAAAAGATTGAAAACGCCATTCGCTATAGTCTTTTTTCAGTTTTGGCAATCAGCCTCCTTGCTATTTCACTCTCAAATCTAAACAATCAACTCACACTAAATCTGATGACATTGGGCGTTGCTCCGGTATTCATCATTGGTTCAATCCTTTTCATTCAACATGTAAAAACAAGTGTGTATGAAAATAAAGGCAGCAACAATGCTTTTATGCTAAGTTCGATTGTTTTCGCATACGGATCATATTTGCTTCTTCTTACTTTAAATTTCATTTCTCCTGAGAAGCATGCAACTGACCTCAGATCACTCTTTGGATTGATCACCATTATCTCTACCGCATTTGTTTCCATCAGTATCTTGTTGATGGACATGAAAGCAGCAGCTAAAGAAACACCAGCTGTTGAAGCGAAAAAAGAAAATGTAGCTTTTGCACAATGGGAAAACTTCAATCTTGCAAGCACACCAGAAATTGCAAAGAACAGTGTAACAAACATCAGCAAGTACTACCCAAGCTACAGTAAAAATTAGGCAATTTTAGAATCGTAATAAAGGGTTAAGGGCTACTGTTCTCAGTGGCCCTTTTTTTCATGTGAGGGAAAGAGGCAAGGAGGCAAGGAGGCAAAGAGAAATTTACTTGTACCTGGTTAACTTTCGTAACTTACAAATTACATCATTTCTTGCCTCCTTGCCTCCTTGCCTCCTTGCCTCCTTGCCTCCTTGCCTCCTTGCCTCCTTGCCTCCTTGCCTATTTTCCTATTACCCTCTCAGCAATCCTCCTCCGTGCATCCTTCGCATTGAATGGAGCCACTTTGGTGAAGCGCTTGATGCCCAATAACATCATTCGTTGTTCATCGCCGGAGGCGAATGCATTGATGGCATCTTTGGCACATTTGTTCACGGTATCGCCAGTATCATATAAATAAGTTCGGGCTATATCCAATTCATAGCCACATGCTGCTTCGCCTTTTGCTTCAACGAGTTTCATGGCACGCAACAATGCACTTTCTGCATGATAGATTTCAATAGCCATATCAGCGATGTTCATCAGGATCTCCTGCTCTGATTCGAGTTTCATCATCAACTTTTGCGCTGCTGCACCTGCCACCAGAAAGACTGCTTTTTTCATTTGATGAATGGCCTTTTTTTCTGCTGCAAATGGGGTTTCATCTACATCTCCGAAATCAGGAATGCTCATCAATTCTTGTTGCACTGCCATGGCGGGGCCCATCAGATCCAACCTGCCTTTCATGGCGCGTTTCAATACCATGTCTACAGTAAGCAATCTGTTGATTTCATTGGTTCCTTCAAATATGCGGTTGATTCTGCTATCCCGATATGCTCTGGATACATGGTATTCATCACTGAATCCATTGCCCCCATGAATCTGTACAGCTTCATCCACAACAAAATCCAACACCTCAGAACCAAAGACTTTCAACATGGCACATTCGATGGCATATTCTTCTGCCGCACCCAACAATGCTTCATTGAAAGGTTTTCCTGATGCAAGCAATTCTCTTTCTTTTTCATCAATCCACATGGATGCCCGATACAACCCACTTTCACCTACCCAACATTTAATAGCCATATCAGCAATCTTTTGTTGAATGGCACCAAATGCTGCTATTGGCTTTTTGAATTGCTCTCTTGTTTTGGCGTACGTAACGGCTTCTTGCAAACATTTTGATGCACCACCTAATACAGCTGCACATAATTTCAATCTGCCGATATTCAAAATATTGAATGCTATCACATGTCCTTTCCCAATTTCACCCAATACATTTTCAACAGGCACTTTACAATCCTGAAAATAGAGTTGTACTGTTGAAGAACCTTTAATACCCATTTTATGTTCTTCAGGACCTTGGGTAAATCCTTCCATTCCTCGTTCCAGAATAAATGCAGTGAACTGGGTACCATCTATTTTTGCAAATACGGTATATACATCTGCAAACCCACCATTGGTGATCCAGCATTTTTGTCCGTTGAGAATATAATGCTTGCCATCCTCACTCAATTTCGCTGATGTCTTTGCACTCAACGCATCGCTGCCACTGTTTGGTTCAGTCAATCCATAAGACCCCTTCCATTCGCCTGTAGCAAGCTTGGGAATATATTTTGCTTTTTGTTCCGGAGTTCCGAAATACAATATCGGCAAGGTTCCAATTCCGCTATGCGCCGACATCGCTACTGAAAATGAATGTCCTGCACCCATGGCTTCAGCAACAATGATGCTATACATGAATTCCTTTCCGAGTCCATTGTATTCTTCAGGAATGCTGATACCCAACAAACCGAGGTCACCTGATTTTTCAATCAGTTTCGGCATCAAACCAGGTTCTAATGTATCTATTCGATCAACAATAGGAACAATTTCCGTTTGGATGAACTGATGACACATGTCTTTCATCATAAGCTGTTCTTCCGTAAAATCTTCCGGAATGAATGTATCTGTTGGGAGTTGCTCGCTGATGAGCCAGCCGGCACCTTTGATGGCTTGATGGGTAGAAGAATTTGTTTCCATAATGAACATTTATTTGAGGTTATCGTATACTTGTTGAAGAACAGTTTTTGCTTGTTCAATGTCTGCTGCACTCACACCTTTCAAGGCTTCATTCAAGGTTATTTCTGCAATTTCCATGGTACGTTCTTGTAGTTTTCTGGCTGCATCTGTAACATAGATCAGGTTCATGCGGCGATCAGTGGGAGAGCCAACACGCTTAACCAGTTTAAGTTTTTCAAGATTATCCACCAGGCGTGTGATGCTTGGTTTATCACGAAAAGAGGCATTGCAAAGTTCTTGCTGACTGATTCCATCCTGCTTCCACAAATGATAGAGCACACTCCACTGTTCTATGGTAATTTCAATGCCCTCTTGTTTGAAGTTTTTTTGCAGACGACGGGCGATTGCAGTAGAAGCCATTCCGGTGATGAAGCTGTATAATTCCCCTCGTTTGAATTGATTGTTTGGCATATAGTTAGTTATGCAACTATTTAAAGATAGAGAAATTTTTCGAAGGAAAAATGCTTTTACGACAGAAATGGTGGAATTTAACAGCCTGAAAGAAGTGGAATGGCATTGTTTCTGATTTTTTGCATTTTATGGGGCGTATATGCAATCCTGATTGGGGTATGCCTGTATCATTTTGCGCGTATTCCCAAGTATGATGCAGCAGAAAAATCGTCGGTTTCTGTGAGTGTGGTAATTGCTGCGCGAAATGAAGAAACAATGATTGCAGCTTGTATTGAGTCGCTGCTACAACAGGATCATCCGAAGGAACTTTTAGAAATCATTGTTGTAGATGATCAGTCGACTGACAACACAAGTAACATCATTGAGAGGTATGCGGATCGCGGTGTCCGATTGATTCGCATTCACATTGAGGATAACATACATGGAAAAAAAGCAGCCATTGCAAAAGGCATTGCAGCAAGTGTGGGTGAATTGATCATGGTAACAGATGCAGATTGTGTGGTGGGGAAAAAATGGGTAAGTACCATTGCTCATTATTATCAGGAGAAGGAGTCTGTATTCATTGCATCACCAGTACAATTTCACAACCCCAAAACATTTTTAGATCTGTTTCAATCTCTTGATTTCATTTCACTGCAAGGCATTACGGCAGCAGGTGTTCATGCCGATATGTTGAATATGTGCAATGGTGCGAATCTGGCATATACAAAAAGTGCATTTGAGTCTGTTGGCGCATTTGATGGTATAGATACAATAGCTACTGGAGATGATATGTTGTTGATGGAAAAAATGAGTGCTGCATTTCCTGGCAAAGTGCATTATTGTTTATCGGAGGATGCCATTGTAGAAACTGCTCCTGCAAAAGGTTTGCGTGAATTCATTCATCAACGCATCCGCTGGGCGAGCAAGTCGACTGCCTACAATAGTTCCTTCATGAAAGCCACTTTACTACTCGTGTATATGGTGAATGCGAGTTTTGTTGCGATGATGATTGCAGCTATCATTCAACTATCATACGTTTATGCATTGATGATATTGTGGGTTGTCAAGACATGCATTGAAATTCCATTCATGTTACAAGTGGCAACATTTTACAACAGCAAGAAATTAATATGGTGGTTCCCATTGATGCAACCAATTCATGCAGTGTATACAGTTGTGGCTGGGTCTTTTGGTTGGGTAGGGAAATACACATGGAAAGAACGAAAAGAGAAAAGAGAAAAGTGAAAAGTGAAAGGAGAAATTTTATTCGCATTTAAAAAATAATGGCTGTTTCTTTTTTCTCCTTTCTCTCTTCTCTTTTCGTTTGAACTACCCTGCAACTGGCACATTACGATTGAAGCTTTCATCCAGGGAGATGAATGTTTCAGTACGTTCAATACCTTTGATTTTTTGGAGTTCGTCGTGGAGCACGAAGCGAAGTTGGGTGATATCACGGGCAACCACTTCGAGGAACATGCTGTAGTTTCCAGTGGTGTAGTTAAGTCGGATGATTTCTGGAATCTTTTTCAAGTCTTCTGCCACTTGATCGTAGAGAGAACTTTTTTCCAGGAAGATCCCGACGAATGCGGTGATGTCGTATCCTAAAAGTTTGAGATCCACATTAAGTTTAGTACCTTTGACAATTCCGATCTCTTGTAGTTTCTTGATACGCACATGAATGGTACCACCAGAAACGAAAAGTTGCTTACCAAGATCGGCGTATGAAATACCTGCATCTTCCATCATAATTTGTATGATCTGAAGATCGAGTTTGTCAAGATTCAATTTTGCTGCCATTGTAGGTTCTGTTTTTAAATATTTTCAATTATAAATGCAATTTATTGAATATTTTCAATAAATAAAAAATATTATTTGAATTATTATCAAATAAAATGCCAAATATTTAAATTTGCATCAGTTCTTACCATTGTGGGGTGATGAAATTTTGGCAGACATACCCTCTTGTCTCGAGGGTGGGGATCCCAGGATAAACATAGTGTAGAGCCGCTTGTAGCAATACGGGCGACCAGGGTCGACCACTGAACTTTGCGCTATCGCTAACTGCCTCGTGGAGGTTCGACTCCTCCCCCTACAGCAATAACAAACCTCTATTGAACTGGAAATCAGTTTGGTAGAGGTTTTTAATTTTATAACGGATTCACTGAAATCATTCTTGTAGCCAGCCACTTTGTTAAAAGATATTCATTTGAAATAAAATTTCTGAAGTCACGCTAATTTGCTGCTACTGTTAAATTGAATAGTACATGTTTTATCATATTGAAGATCATGATTCGTTGAAGGGTGAAAAGCTGGATGACTATCTGCATAAAGGGTGGTTCAGGCTGAAACATCGTATTGATAAAGGCTCCCATTATTTGAATTTGGATAAAGGTGAACTCCTGCGTGTGGTAGAATTGAGATATGATGTAGATGAAATTGTTTCACATCGTTCGCATAAACGGATCAGGAGATTAAATAAAGATTTCAGAATTGAATACTCAAACAGATTTGAAATCACTGACTTTGATCAGGTTCTCTATATGAACTACTACAATCATATTGATTTTGATACGAATGAAGATATCGAAAACATCCTCTCAGGAAATGGCAAACTCGACATATACGATACCCACTGCCTGAGGATTTTTGATGGTGAGGATTTGATTGCATTGGGACTTTTCGACATAGGCAAGACTACAGTAGCATCGATCTTGAATTGTTATGATCCAGATTATGCCTATTTCAGTTTGGGTAAATATATCATGCTACTGATCATAGATATGATGAAAGCGTCTGGGATGAAATACTATTATCCTGGATACCTGATGGTTGGAAATCCAAAATTTGATTATAAACTCTTCATTGGCAAGGAAGCAGGATACTATCTGAATGAAGAAAGCCAATGGGTCAGGTTTGTAGATGACATCATGGTATACAAGGAATATTCTTTTGAAGAATTGTTGAAATATCTCGATTTGTATCTCGCATCAAATAAATAAATATCCATTTAAAAGTCATTTTATCTTTTTCAATTGAGATCTTTTAATGCTTGCAGTTGAATCTAAAAGATAATCTCAATCAAGCTTTATTTTATACCCAAATGAACCACAATAACCATTTTGTCTCAGCAGCTTTTCCTTTGAATTAGATTAAATGTGAATTAAATCATGGAACTTAAAACTAAATAAAATAAATTCGAAAATATTTTAAAAACACAATTTTTCATGGAAGTACATCACGCTCATCATCCAACACATAAGAAAAACTGGAAAGAATATATTACCGAATTTTTGATGCTGTTTTTTGCCGTAACGCTTGGCTTCTTTGCAGAAAATGCCAGAGAAGTATACATCGAATCCCACCGCGAAAAGGAATACATGCATACCATGGTGCAGGATCTGAAAGAAGATACTATCCGGATCAATGAATCTATCGATCAATCATCCATAAAGGCCAGTGCAATGGATAGTCTTGTCCGTAACATATACGCTACACCCTACACTGATAGCTCCTTGCGGGTGATGTATTATTTATTTCGAAAGTATATGGCTTCTGGAACCAGTGTTTCTTTTTCACAACGAACCATCAATCAATTGATCAACTCTGGAAATCTTCGTCTCATCAAAAACATATCTATTTCCGACAGTATTGTATTATATGACATCAATACTCAAAAAATATTGGAACAATACACGATATATCATGATCAATATCAACAAAAAGCGAGAGAAATTTCAAATAGAATTTTCGACTCATATTATTTGTTGAATTATACCAGGGGAAACGCAAATGGCCTATTGAAGACAAATGTGAAACTGAAGTTGATGCAAAATGATGAAAAATTGTTGAAAGAATATGCAAACATTGTATATGGTGGAAAAGGTATATTGAATGCTTATGTAACCATGCTAAAAAAACAAAAAAATCGAGGAATAAACATGATTGAAATTCTAACCAAAGAATACGGTTTAGAATAAAAAAATCACTCCTGAACAGTAGTCCAGGAGTGAAAAATGATATCAAATAAATGTATAAATCAGAAATCAATTAGAGCTTTGGTTCCCAACCTTTTTCGTATTCGCGCGACCAAAGTTTCATTCCATCCTTATCTAGGATATGTCCATTGGATGTGTTTACATCAAACGACTTACCAATGCGATATGCGATGTTAGAATAATGGACCATCATCTGACTGATAGCACCTTCTTCGATTGGTGAATTCAATTTGGTTTCCTTTCCACGAATGACATTGAAAAAGTTGGCCACATGTGTATCGGTCATATCGCCGCCACCGCCAAGTGCAGTTCCAGCTTCGTTTCCAGATGCTTTACTGTCTTTGACTTTTTTACCGGCGCGATCAAATAAGGTATAACCATTGCGATTCACAAAAACAGTTCCTTCGCTTCCATAGATGATGGTTCCGCGATCACTTCCATACGTAGAGTACCCACTCCGACTTTTACCATCCCATTGAATAATCTTATTTCCAGGGAATCGGAAGCTTGCATTCATGGTGTCGTATACAACCCATCCATCATTCATAAAATGTCTTTTTGCAGCCTCTGTATCCACATGTTCAGGATAAGTAACCTGAAGTGCCCAACGGGCAACATCCAACTCATGTGTTGCATTGTTTCCGGCTTCTGCTGTTCCCCAATTCCAGCCATACCAATGCCAGTTATAATCCCATGTGTTGTCATTATATTCCATATGTGGAGCAGGGCCCTGCCAAAGATTCCAATCCAATCCTTCTGGTACTGGAGCTTTTTTTGCAGTTGGAACTTCACCTCGGCTATTCGAATAAAATGCAACAGCCTTGTATACTTCTCCAATGATTCCTTTATGAATTTCAGAGATGATCTCCTGCGATTCTTTTGCAGAACGTTGTTGGTTTCCCATTTGAATTACCTTGCCATATTTCTGTTGGAAAGCTACCAGCAATTCACCTTCACGAGGATTGTGGCTGCATGGTTTTTCAATGTACACGTGCTTACCAGCTTGCATGGCCATCCATGTACCAGGGGCATGCCAATGATCGGGTGTGGCATTGAAAATAGCATCAACACTTTTGTCGTTCCACACATCGTGGATATCATTTACCAGCATTGCTTTGCCTGAAATTTTTCCAGCCAGATCCTTTCCAACTTTTTCACGTTGCTTTTTCATTACATCACAGATGTAGGCAACATCCACATTGTTCTTTTTATCCTGTAATGCATTGTAATATGCACTTACCCTTCTTCCGCAACCCATCAACGCAATATTTAAACGATCATTCGCGCCGATGATTCTTGAATAACTCTTTGGGGTAAAACCAGATACCATTCCTCCTATTCCGATGCCGGCTGCACCAAATGATACATTTCGAATGAATTTCCTGCGACTTGTTTTCATCTTTTTACTTTTAACTTGATTTATATTTTATAAGTTGTGATGTTTGATTGTCATGAATATACTCTTCATAACAATCCGTTTTGGGGACATTAAGATATGAATAATTTACTTATTTCATTTAGAATGATTTAGCATAAAGCAGATATCTTCATTTGCCATCTTTGATTCACTTGCTAAGTGAAATCTGCTGAAATGAAGTATACATCAGTATTCTAGGGGTTTCGATGTTGCAAGTGCAATCACCCTTCCCTTATCACCCACTGCATTGTAAAAGTGATATACTACTCCCTGCCACTTTATCACGAATGGTTTATGTGCATATTTTTTATCATAGGGCTCAGTTGGTTTTATCAGATCTTCACCTTTCCAATCTGTCCAATGGATAAGATCATACGAGCAGGCAAATCTGTCGTACGCAATTTTGTCGTCTCTCCAGAAAGCACCAAAATAAAACATCACATACATCTTACCGATTTTAGCAATTTGTGCATCTCCGCAAATGGTGCCTCTTTTATATCGACTGACGACTGGATTGTTTCCATATCTTTTCCAATTTATCATATCATGTGAAACGGCCATTCCAATGCTCTCGTATCGTGCAGTATCGCCAGATGCATTATAAAACATAACAAAGGGACTCCCCGTATGCAGTTTCTTGTCATGGATGATTAAACTTTTGAAAATGGTCCTATTATCAAACCAATTTGCATCCTTGTCATTGGCCGAAAGAACGGGTTGAGACAATCTTTCCCATTCGTTGATTTCATTTGGTTGATTTGTTGATGAAATACCAACTCCCAATTGTCCGGCTTCATATCCTTTCACAGAACCTCCGAGATAGGACATCCAATATTTTCCATTGTAAAGCTCAGGGGTATAAGAACCATTCCATCGGGGATCCAGTAAAGCCATATATCCGGCCTTTTGATTTGCATCCCAACCGGAGTCTGTAAACGACATGATTCTGCCTTTGGATTTCCAATCGATCAAATTGTTGCTTTCAGCAAGCCATGTTTCATATCCTTTTCCATCAAAAATGATATAGGTCATCAGCCATTTGTTTTCCCATCGAAAAATGGAAGGACTATCGATCATTTTGGTTGAATCTGGATGTTGAAATACAATTCCGTATTTATAGGGCGTTTTAATTTGCTCATAGACAGATCTCATTTTTTGATCAGAGACCTTTGATGTGGATGTTTTTGTAGATGCACATGAAATAATCATAATCCAAGCACCCATGGATAGAAGTAAAATGGTATAACGAATTAATTTCAATGTTTTCACTTGTAATCGAATTGTAGTTGATCTATACTATTTGGATGAATAAAAAATCCTTACAATGATGCAAGAGAAAATTATCATCACCCAAATTATTCTCGCTTGATTTGAATATTGCTATTTTATTTTTTTGATCAATTTCTCATATGCCTCTGCATATTGCATCATGCCAATATCATTTGGATGAGTTCCATCCACGGTACTTTCAGTAGTGAAACCAATGGCTTTAGCAGTCAGCAAATATATATTTCTGAAGCCTTCCTTTTTCATTTTATGATATACTTCTGCAGCAATTTCACTGGCAGCCTTGTATCTGGATGCCATGACAGAATCCATGTTCATGCCATCTACGCCACTGCAATGTTCTGCAAGAATAATGGGCACGTTGGGATGTTTCTTCTGCAGACTTTCTATTGAATTCCTGATTCTTCTTTCAATTTCAGAAGCAGGAAACTGATCTCTCAGCGTGAGGTTGGGCATGCAATCGAGGATATATAATGTGGCATCAATGGTATTGATTAGGTCAATGACAGCTGGTTCAAGTTGTCCATTTCCAGAAAACCCCAAATTGATCATGGTGCTATTTAATTTTCTTCCCAATATATTGGTCCATGCCAATCCTGGTCTGCTTGCACATGCACCATGCATGATAGATGTGCCATAGGCTACAATTGGTTTCGCATCGCTGATGGGTAAAACCTCAAACATGTTTCCTTCAGGAACACCAATTTGCATCCATTGTACCGAAGTGTACAGGGGAAGGTATAACCGAAAAGTTTCAAGGGGTTGTGATAAAATCATGTTATCAAAACGATAGGTAATAGTATCACCGAATGAATAACTTCCTTTGGCCCAGCGCCAATCACCATTTACATCTTTGGCATACAAGTCAACGCCAGCAACTCCTGTAGCTGGCATATGCGGCATGGATTGCGACCCTTTGACCACGTACCGCACGGTAATCTTGTTGCTGTTGGTTTTGAAACCTAGATATTGACCTGCGCTGTTTCGCGAAAGATTCCATACTGCCGGTCTTAGGTTTTTTGCTGCTGATGAAGGAAAGCGATCGTATGGGCTTTCCAATTCCTTTTGCCAACCTCTTCCATCAATAACTGGATAGGAAGCAGATGTTGGATTGAACCATTGATATGTTTGGGATTTTAACAGAAAGGGGTGACATATCAATAAAAGGTAAATGAGTTTTTTCATGATGTGAGATTCTTTCTCAAGTTACCGTTTTTCGAAATGCAATACTTCAGGATCTCAACGTTCTTAAACTCAGGCAATACATAAAAAAATAATTGGAAAAAGATAGTGTGGGTATTTGCTGGCAACAATGTTTTGAATATTTTCTGGCAGGGTGATTTTTACCACTGAATCAACCCACTTCCTTTAGAAAAAGTTCCAATTCCACATCCACAAATCCATCGGCTTCGGGAAGTTGCCCGTCTAGTGCCAAATGAATACCCTTTGGCATACTCTGTTCTTGTTGCATCCTGGATGCAGTTGCATTCATCGCATATACATGCTCATTCGAATCAGGAAACATTTTACCCTTCAAACCCGTGCCGCTGATCCAGCGCAAAGCCAGCCTGCACTTTCCATCAGGATTTGTGTGATGGAACCTCCTAAATGTCAAGCTGCTAATCTCCCTACCCGGAAACATCTGCTTCACCGGCCTGTTGTTGTCCAATCTACACTTGATAATCATATAAACTTTTTTCAAATGTAATTCGGCACTCCGCAGCCTATTGGAGGTTGAAAATGTTTAACGGCTTAAGATATTCCCTACTACAATTTTGGGTCACTTTTAGACATAGATTATTTCTTTCTCTATGCTAGAAAAATATTCAGGCTTGATTCCTTTTCTGGATACCAAATCAACGTGTAGATTGAATTTCTCCTCCAGGAGATTAGCAAGATCAATAAAAGTTATACCAATTGGTTGATTGAAATCAACAATGATATCAACATCACTATCTTCTGAAAAATCATTTCTGCCACTGAACTAAAAACACCAATGGAGCTACCATGGTATTTACATACCAGTTCAGGCTTGAGCTCTTCTATCATTCTTTTTTTGGATCCAAGATCTTGCACTACTACACAGGTATAGCAAAATGAAATAATCAAATTTGCTTCTTCCGCCCTCCACTGTTACCTACCATTCACCATTTCACTGCCCATCGGCATCCAGGCATTGCCATCAAAATCCGGACGGGTAATCAATCTCCTGATTTTTACATTGTCTACCCGAATCATCATTCCAGGCTCTATATAAAAACCAAACCGATCGCCTTCTGAATGCAT
>CANFHO010000045.1 GCA_947447005.1 Chitinophagaceae bacterium | reverse complement strand
TCAGGGCTATCAGACCTGAGGCCATGATTACAATCAACCAACAAAAAATAGAGGTTGGTGGTTTGCATGGCCAGCATGAAAAGGCATATTTGTTGATGGATTGGTTGAATGATTTCACATCGAATGAAAACGACCTGCATTGCACTTCTGTAAAGGTTGGTAACATCATTCCGCATATCAAATGGAGCAAGAAAACATGGGCATCAGGGCAATTTGGTGAGCCCCATGGAATTGCTGTTGATTTTGAATACACATCATCAAATCCATATCTGAAGCAGGTCTCCGTTGTAGTGCATTATGAATTGTATGATGGTATACCATTGATGGTGAAATCTGTTTTCATAAAAAATCAATCAACAAAATCAATTGTTGTTAATAGGATTATCAATGAATCATTGGGACTTACTGAAGAAGAAAGCGCGGTGGTGGGAAGTCCTGAGCAAATGAAGAAACAACACGGAATCTATGTAGAAACCAACTATGCATTCAACAATGCCATGCGGTATGATATCAGTGATCAAACTACACATTGGGTTACAGATTCAAGTTATACATCGCAGGTGAACTATAATTATCAAACACCATGTGTACTGGAGGTGTATCCGGAAAAAGTAACTGCGGTAGAACTCAAGCCCGGTGAGGAAATGAAGTCAGTTCGTACACATGAGTTGCTGATGGATAGCTACGACAGGGAAAGAAGGGGTATGATGATTCAGCGGATGTATGCAACGGTGGCACCATGGACCACTCAGAATCCCATATTCATGCATCTTGTAAGTAGAAATGATTTTCAGGTTACCACAGCGGTTGATCAATGTGTTGCTACCGGCTATGAAGCATTGATATTGAGTTTTGGTAGCCATTGCAACATGGAGGATACCAGTGCAGCCAATATTGCCAAATGGAAAATGCTGGCCGATTATGCACACAGTAAAGGTATTTTGATAGGCAGTTATTCTTTGTTCAGCAGCAGAAGAATTAATGATGAAACGGATGTGATCGATCCTACAACAGGCAAACCCGGCGGTGCGTTCTTTGGGAATGCTCCTTGCCTGGGAAGCAAGTGGGGATTGGAATACGTGGCAAAGCTTAAATATTTCATGACGCAAACTGGTTTCAATCTTTTTGAAAATGATGGTCCATACCCCGGTGATGTTTGTGCATCAACCTTACATCCAGGACATACAGGTTTGGACGATTCGCAATGGCGACAAATGGAAATGCAGAAGGAGTTGTATCGCTGGTGCAATGAACATGGTATTTATGTCAATGCACCAGATTGGTATTTTCTGGATGGAACACATAAGATCGCATTGGGATATCGAGAAGTGAATTTTTCATTATCGAGGGAACAACAAAAGATTCTCAATCGACAAAATATCAATGATGGAACCTATGAAAAGCTTCCTGCCATGGGATGGGGATTTGTTCCATTGACCAGATATCAAGGTGGTGGCGAGGAGGCTGTTCTGGAGCCGTTGAAAGATCATTTGAAGGACTATGAAATGTTGATGATGCAGTATTATGGTGCAGGAGTGCAAGCTTGTTACAGAGGACCGCGATTGTATGATACAGATACTACCAAGGCACTTGTTGGGAGAACAATCAGTTGGTACAATCGATATCGTGATATCCTGAATGCTCCCATGGTTCATTTGCGCAGGGCTGATGGAAGAGATTGGGATGGATTCATGCATGTGAGTCCTACATTGAAAGATCGCGCACTTGTGATGCTCTTTAATCCAACAAAGCAAAAGATTACCAGGGAAATCAATCTCTCCATGTATTATACCGGCCTTTCAGGAAAAGTACAAATTGCAGAAGGAAATGTACTGAAAGGACAAAGGATCCTTGATCTGCATCAGCATTTGCCAATGAAAATTACCATTGAACCTGAAAATTATGTCTGGTTTGTTGTACAATCACAAATGCGTTAAGTAGTAATACTGAATTTATCAGAATTTCTAATAAGTGTTTAAACATTGAATTAAATTATTCGTTTGTTTGCACAAAACATTTAAATAATTGATATGACGTACAGAGAAAGAATCAAAGACATTTACGATTTAATGGCCACAGGTAAAATGCTGGAGGCATTCGAATTATATTATGGTGAAAATGTTGTGATGGTTGATCTTGGACATGGAGAGCCAACAGTAGGAAAAGATGCCAACAGATTGCGAGAGATTGCATTTCTGGATATGCTTGAAGAATTTCATGGCATGGGTGTTGATGCGATTACTGCGGATGAAGAAAATGGAATTACCATGGTGGAAAACTGGATGTCCGTTACCCTTAAAGGCATCGGCCGTGTAGAATATAAGCAAGTTGCGGTGCAGCGCTGGGAAGGTGATTTTATTGTGGAAGAGAAATTTTATCATTCATAACCGCTGATCAAACTTCGATTTCCGAGAAATATTTTGCTATATAAAATAAAGTCTATAAATTTGGTAGACAATCAAAGCATTAAGTCACGTGGCTGAGAGGATAGGCAGAGGTCCGCAAAAACCTTCAACGACGGTTCGATCCCGTCCGTGACAACACATTAAAGGACATAAAGATTGATAACTGAAGCGTCAGTGTTCAATCCTCTCCGTGACGACCATTCTCTGATAGTAGCTAACGGCCAATCCTATTTTGGATGGCCTTTTTTTATGCATGTAGGAATTGCTTTCTTTTTTGTTCATCCATTTTTTCAATGGCATATCGAAGTGCAGTGCGGGGAAATATGGCAATATGTTTTTTGATGAAGGCCTCTATCAATGCAGGCTTTCTTTTCCAGGCTTCTCTTAGCATCCATCCTACAGCTTTATGAATAAGATCATGCGAATGTGGAAGAAGTATTTCGGCAATTTGAAGGGCATCTTCCATTTCTCCTTGTTTAATAAAATGAAAAGTGGAAAGCATAGCTATTCGATTCAGCCATAGATTTTTATCTCGTGCAAATGAATATAAAATTGATCGGTCTTTATTTTCAAGCCATTGTCCTATGATAATGTAGGCACTGCTATCTACCAGATCCCAGTTGTTGACTCTGTTGATTTTTTTTAGATAGAGATCAAACCATTCTTTTTCAGTTGCAAGTTTTTTTGCAGCAATGAATTTCAAGTTCAATATGAAAAGTCCGGTGAGCCTGTCTTCATGATAAGGAGAGTCAAGCAATTCAATGATTGTTTCTTTTTCAACATCTTGATAGAATTTTTTAGCGATGGCTCTTTGTTCAGGAACAATAACACCAAGAAATTTATCTCCTTCGCCATATTGCCCATTACCGGATTTGAAAAAACGGGGAAAGAAAGCAGCCTTTTCCTTGTTGATTTTTTTTCTGAGTTCTTTTTGAATGATGTTCATCAAGAAGCAGTTTGCGCCATGTTCGTTAGAGCTGCAACGAATACATCCAATTCTTCAGTTGTTGTATATACGTTAGGTGTAATGCGACAACCATGTACATTGGCATAGTCAATGGCCACAGTGAATATGTTGAATTCTTTAAGAAGTCGGGTTGCCAACTCTGCGGGTTTTATGCCTTCAATGCCAACATTTGCAATACCACATGCGCGTGGTTCGTCTTTAGGGGTATTTACTATTATACCTTTGATGTTACGTACTTTACTGGTCCAATATTGTTGCAGGTACTTCATTCTTTTTTCTTTCCTATCCGCACCAATCATATTGTAATAATCAATTGCATCTTCAATCGCAAGATCAGTATGTACAGGCAAGGTTCCGGTATGATTGAGACGTTGAATCTTATTCATATCTTGTTCACCATCAGCAAGCAAAGGCCATATCTTAGCGATCTTATCTTTTTTTACAAAAAGCATACCTGCTCCAAGTGGTACGCTCAGCCATTTGTGCAAAGAGGCACCATAGTAATCGCAATTCAAATCTGAAATCTTGTATTGAATATGTGCAAATGCATGTGCACCATCCACCAATACTTCAACTCCTTTCTTATGTGCCATATCACAAATCTTTCTGATCGGAAGAATTTGTCCGGTGATGTTGATCATATGACAAACCATCAGCAATTTTGTCTTTGGGGTGATGGCTTGTTCATACAGTGAAACAATCTCTTCATCGGATGCAGGATGATTTGGAACAGAGATAATTTTATTGATCATTCCATATCGTTTGGAAACCAGCTTGAACATATCTAGCATGGCTCCATAATCCTGTTCAGCCATCACTGCTTCATCACCCGGTTTCCAATCTTGTCCCGCAATGATCATGTCCAGCGATTCAGTGGTATTTCTGGTGATGATCAATTCTTCTGGAGAGCACCCTGCAATGTCGGCAAGTTTAGCAGCAATTCTTTTTTTATTGTCGAATTGAACTGTTCGCATGTAGTAAGAACCTTGCAGGTTTATGTTCCTGATATGCTTGATGTATTTCTCCAAAGTAGGTTGAGGGAGAAAATTGTAGTATCCATTTTCGAGATTGATATATTCTGGTTTCAGCAGATAATCTTCACGGATTTTTTTCCAAAAATTCTCATACATCGCAAGTGTATCAGCAGGCATATTTCTATGTACTTCAAACCAATTTGCAAGGGCGTCCATGCCCAGGGCTGCACCCATTCCTGTAAGTGCAGATGTTTTGAGGAAAAAACGTTTATTCATGAAGTTGAAAAGGTTGAAGGGGTTTAAGTAGTTGAAGTGATTGCAATATCAAGTTAAATATTTTTTTAAACATCCTTACTATTGAAATACTTCTTTATGTTTCTTCTTCCGTCACCTAAAGGTGACGGCAACAATAGAAAAGCCGGCTAAAGCCAGCTCAAAAATACAATATGTATTCAGCCCCGAAGGGGCTTGAAGATGTTGTCGTCGGCTTCAGCCGACGGAGAAAATTAATAAGAGTTTTAAAATGCTACTTCAAAATTGATCTTCACTTCATTATCCACTTTATTCAGCATAAAGGAAGGTCGATCAATCTTATGGTCTTCCAAGAGAAAAATGAAATCTCCTTTAACGTTAGTGCCTGAAGCATTTGATGTGGCGAAGGCTTTGAACGAAATGTCTTTATTTACACCATGAAACTGTAGTACGCCTTTGACTTCAAGTTCACCTGGTTTTGATTCATTTATGGAGGTACTGTAGAAACTGATATTGGGGAACTTCAACGCTTCAGTTACTTCCATCATATGTGCATCACGGTTTGAATTTTCTGAATCGAAGGCACTCACTTTACTAACCAAAGCCACTTTTTCAATCTTACCATTTGTACCAATCACAACAGCCCCATTCAAATCATGTGAAGTGCCTGTCCAGCTATGCAATACATGATTCATTGCATAGGTTACAAATGAATTTTTCTTGTCGAACGCTTTTTTAGTTTGTGCCATCATCAAGGAAGGCATCAATAGAACAAGGATAAGGATACGCATATATTATTTTTTAAAATTTAATGGCAATAACAGCTGCTGCATAACTTCCAAACGCAGTGTATGCTGCCGCACGATGAAAAGGCTTGATTTTACTATAGTTCGGACCTTCTAACATACCCGCAAGTACATTAGTAGCAATCATACTCGTCATGTGTACCACAGCAAGCCATTTGTGCACACGTATGGAAGAAATCTTTTTATCGCGATTGATCAATGGAGGTGGAGCAAAAAGCGACATCACCGCAGTGGTGGAATAGGTAATGTTTACAAATGCACCCAAACCTTCATGCAAGTTTTTCAAGTTACGTGCAGTTCTTCCAGTTGAATTATAAAGTTTTGCACCTACAATGCCTTGCCCTACCATACCTCCTAATGTTGTAAACCCAATCACCTGGTGAGCTACCAGCATGCTTCTTCTGATTTTGAGTTCCTTTTCCCTGTTCGCTGCCGTCAATGGTGATGCCCCACGCAACAAGCCATGTTCACCCCACATGATACGTTGGGTGAACACCATTTTTTTAGGAAGAAGAGACGTTGAGCTGTCTTGCGTTTTCATCAAATCATTCAAAAGATCATCCTGGGCAATTAAACTAAGAGAGAAAAGAGAAAAGAGAAGAACGAAAAAATATTTCATGTTAATAGTTAAAAAAATTTCGATTGGTTTACGAATATATTCTTAGAGTGGTTCCACTCAATGCGGTTTTATATTGTGTTAATCCTGCATTGGCTGGTCCGGCTACTTTTGCACCGGTTGTGCTAAAAATAGAGTTGTGAGCAGGACAAACAAATTGATCTTGCGCAGAACGGAATTGAACAGCAAAGCCTTCATGTGGACAAACAGAAGAAACAGCCAGATAGGTATTGCTTGTGCTCAATGCAATGATGATGCTGTTTACAATAACATAGCCACCAGGTGTCTTCAAAACAGCATAATTCGCATCGTTTAGGTTGATGCTGAAATCAACAGAAGTTTGGGGTGCTGGTGTGGGCGTTCCTGTACTTCCTTTTGAACATGCAGCTAAACATGATCCCGCAAAAATGAATGCGCGTGATAGGCCAACTTGTGATAAAAATTCTTTTCTGTCCATATTGAAGTGTTTGACTCAAAGTTCATTCTTTCGTTTAAGTAGAGGATGCCAAAAAGTATTTTTTAAGACATATTTAAGTTCTAGGTGTAGGTTCCATGTTGTATGCAATAGTGTAGTACTTTTTGTCATCATATCATAAGCTGCTTTTGTATACTTAAAAACAAATTAAAACATAAAACTTAGAACCTACAACCTGCTATGGGTTACCTTTCCAATATAAAAGTATTAATGTGTAATAATTACAAATTAAGGATTATGTTGCAAAAAACCTATTACAAAACGAAAGATTACTGTAAAGTTAAATTCAGCTTCCAGCCTGAAACTGCTGAAACCGTTCAACTTCTTGGTCTTAACAGTGATTGGGAAAACTCAATCATCATGAGTAAAAAGAAAGATGGTTCTTTCTCAGCAGAAGTTAATCTTCCAAAGGAAAGCAAACATGAGTTCAAATATTTAGTAGACGATACCCTTTGGGTAAACGATCCAGAGGCCGATAGTGAAGTGCCAAATGTATTTGGTGGCAGCAACAGTGTAGTAGCCATCTAAAAGAAATACGGGTTTAGTGTTTATCATACCACCTGACATGAAAATGTTATGTGGTATGGTATTTTAGCATGTGCCTGCGATATCTAATGCATTCTTCTGATAATTTGCATAACTTGATGATGGCTAAGCCATACATCATATGCATTCACGTTTTATTAGTTTTATCATTGAGTTCGGAGTAGTGTTACTCATCCTGTTTGTTGCAAATTCCTCTATTGCACAATCCAAACCCAACATCATTGTTTTTTTAGTGGATGACATGGGATGGCAGGATTGCTCTCTTCCTTTTGACAAACAGATATCGGAGCTGAACAAGCGTTATCATACGCCCAACATGGAGCGCATGGCTGCCAATGGCATGAAGTTTACGCAAGCCTATTCAAATCCAGTTTGTACACCAACCCGTGTAAGTTTAATGACAGGATTGAATGCTGCTAGACACCGTGTAACAAACTGGACCGACGTTCACAAGGATAATCCTACGGATGAAAAGGATGATTTGTTGTCGCCACCCAATTGGAATTACAATGGTTTTGACCCGATTTCAAATACAAACAATACCATTCATGTATCTGCATTGCCACAAATTCTGAAAGATAATGGCTACTATACAATACATGTAGGCAAGGCCCATTTTGCAAGCACAGGTACACCAGGAGCTGATCCCCTCAACCTTGGTTTCATGGTCAATGTGGCGGGTCGGGCACAAGGTCATCCAGCAAGTTATTTAGGAGAAAAAAATTATGGCAACCCAGCAGATGGATCTTATTCAACCCATGGAGTACAAGGACTTTCAGCATATCAAGGATCAGATGTTTTTCTTACTGAAGCGTTGACCAGAGAAGCCATTAAAGCAATAGATGAACCCATCAAAGAGAAGAAGCCTTTCTTTTTATACCTCGCACATTATGCCATCCATGTACCTCTTGATCCGGATAAAAGATATTTGGACAAATACCTTGCAAAAGGATTGGATATGACGGAGGCTAAGTATGCTGCATTGATTGAAGGAATGGATAAAAGTTTGGGGGATATCATGGATCATGTGCAAACTAAAGGATTGTCAAAAAATACATTGATCATTTTCATGTCGGATAATGGCGGGCTTAGTTTGTCGCCCACCCGCAGTGGAAAAGCCCATACACAGAATCTGCCTTTGCGGGCTGGGAAAGGTTCAGTATATGAAGGTGGGATTCGAGTGCCGATGATTGCCCTGTGGCCAGGTAAAATACATGCATCTTCTGTAGAGGCATCTCCATTGATCATTGAGGATTTCTTTCCAACCATTTTAGATGCTGCAGGTGTGGAAAGAAGCATGTATAGAGATCAGATAGATGGATTCAGTTTTCTTTCTAATATGAATGGGCATCCAAAAGTTGATCCCAAACGGGTATTCATTTGGCATTATCCCCATAAATGGATTAATGACGATGGTCCAGGCATCAATTTTCACAGTGCTATCCGACAAGGAAAATGGAAGCTTGTTCGCTCATGGAAAACAGGCAAAGAAGAATTATATAATCTCGAAAAAGACTTAGGAGAGCAACTTGATCTTTCTGCAACATTTCCAGACAAAGCAAAGGCTATGTCGGTTCTGCTGGACGAGAAGCTGAATGGGGCTATGGCTCAGTTGCCTGTTCGAAAGGAGAAATGGTGAAAGGGGGAATTGGAGAAACGGGGAAACGGGGAAACGGGGAATTGGGGAAACGGGGAATTGGGGAAACGGGGAAACGGGGAAACGGGGAATTGGGGAAACGGGGCCTGCCCACCTTCGGTGGATAAACCTGCAGATTTCCTTTGCTTAAAAGAAAACGGCAACATTCTGCCTTTCGTCAGGCTGGAAACGATCCCTACTATGGGGCAATAGACATAGCACCTCCCAACTTTTGAACCAAATCCAAGGTTTTTAGCTGATTTTTCACGAAATTTGCAACCTGATTAAAATTGACTAAGAATTCCATTTAATATTTTGAAAATGAGTAACAATCCACAATCATTATTTGATAAAGTTTGGGATGCACATGTTGTGAAGAAGATCAATGACGGTCCGGATGTTTTGTTCATCGATCGTCATTTCATTCATGAGGTGACAAGTCCTGTGGCTTTTTTGGGTTTGAAAAGCAGAAATATTTCTGTTTTATATCCGGAGAGGACATTTGCAACCGCCGACCATAACACACCAACCATTAATCAACATCTACCAGTAGCAGATCCATTGTCGGCCAACCAGCTGAAAGCATTGGAAGAGAATACAAAGAGCTATGGCATTTCACATTGGGGATTGGGTAATCCAAAGAATGGTATAGTACACGTGGTAGGTCCTGAAAACGGAATCACCCTTCCAGGAATGACGATTGTGTGTGGAGATTCGCATACATCAACCCATGGTGCATTTGGGTGTATTGCCTTTGGTATTGGAACATCTGAAGTGGAGATGGTGCTGGCATCGCAATGCATCATGCAGCCTAAACCAAAGAAGATGCGCATCAATGTGAATGGTAGCATGCAGAAAGGGGTGGTTCCAAAGGATGTAGTATTGTATATCATCTCAAAACTTACTGCTGCGGGAGCAACCGGTTATTTTGTTGAGTTTGCCGGTTCTGTTTTTGAAAGCATGTCTATGGAAGGTCGCATGACCGTGTGCAATATGAGTATCGAGATGGGAGCACGTGGAGGAATGATTGCGCCTGATGATACAACATTCAATTATATCAAGGGACGTGAGAAAGCGCCAACAGGTGAAGCATGGGATAAAGCAATTTCATATTGGAAAACCTTGAAAACCGATGATGGTGTTGTATTTGACAAGGAATATCATTTCGAAGGTGCAGATATTGAACCACAGATTACCTATGGTACAAACCCAGGTATGGGTATGGGCATCACAGAGCATATTCCAACTTCTGAAGCAATGGAATCAGGTAAGGCGACGTATGAAAAATCTCTCGCTTACATGGGCTTCAATCAGGATGATTCCATGATTGGAAAGCCAGTAGATTATGTATTTGTCGGAAGTTGCACCAATGGACGCATTGAAGACTTCAGGGCTTTTGCATCCATTGTGAAAGGCAGAAGGAAAGCAGATAATGTAACTGCATGGATCGTTCCAGGCTCACATATCGTTGAACAACAAATCAAGGATGAAGGAATTCTTGACATACTGACGGAAGCTGGTTTTGAATTGCGTCAGCCAGGATGTTCAGCATGTTTGGCAATGAACGATGACAAAATTCCTGCAGGCAAATATGCAGTGAGTACCAGCAACAGGAACTTCGAAGGACGTCAAGGTCCAGGTGCAAGAACCATGTTGGCCAGTCCACTGGTGGCCGCAGCTGCAGCCGTAACAGGCGTTGTAACAGATCCAAGAACACTTTTAGCATAAACTGAATTACATGGCATACGATAAATTCACAGTACTCAGCAGTACAGCTGTACCGCTTCCGATAGAGAATGTAGATACAGATCAGATCATTCCAGCACGCTTTTTGAAAGCAACCAAGCGCGAAGGGTTTGGCGATAATTTATTCCGTGACTGGAGGTACAATGGTGATGATACACCCAAGCAGGATTTTGTGCTAAACAATCCTATTTACAGCGGAAAAATCCTTGTAGGCGGAAAGAATTTTGGAAGTGGAAGTTCACGTGAGCATGCTGCCTGGGCAATCTATGATTATGGATTCAGGTGTGTGGTTTCAAGTTTCTTCGCAGATATCTTCAAGAACAATTCCATGAACATTGGTATTTTACCAGTAACTGTTTCAGAAGGTTTCTTGCATAAAATTTTCACCGCTATCGAAGCTGATCCAAATACAGTGTTGGAAGTGAATCTACCAGAGCAAACAATTACGTTGGTTGCAACCGGAGAGCAAGAATCATTTGATATCAATGGATATAAAAAGCACAACCTGACCAATGGTTTTGATGATATTGATTTCTTACAAAATATCAAGTCGGAAATCAGTGAATTTGTCTCTCATACAACATACTGATTGGATATAATACATGCCAAAATCATCACGCTATATTGAGATCATGGACACCACCCTCAGGGATGGTGAACAAACCAATGGAGTATCTTTTTCATCTTCCGAAAAACTTACGATTGCACAATTGTTATTGACTGAAGTGAAGGTGGATCGAATTGAAATCGCATCAGCACGTGTGTCGGAAGGTGAGTTTGACGCAGTAAAAAAAATCACCCGTTGGGCAAAGTCAAAAGGATTGTTGAACAAGATAGAAGTCTTGACATTTGTTGATGGACATGTTTCCATTGATTGGATGAGTCAAGCTGGGGCTAAGGTGATGAACCTGTTGACCAAAGGTTCACTCAATCATCTCACGCATCAACTTAAAAAAACGCCGGAACAACATTTTGCAGAAATAGCTAAAGTGATTTCAGCTGCTAAGAAAAAAGGAATTGCATGCAATGTGTATCTGGAAGATTGGAGCAATGGCATGCGAAATTCACCTGAATATGTATATCAATATCTCGACTTCATTTCAAAGCAGCCAATAAAGCGGGTCATGCTTCCTGATACACTGGGTATTTTACAGCCAGATGAGGTAACTACATTCATCACTGATATCATCGCAAAATATCCTGGGGTACATTTCGATTTCCATGGCCATAATGATTATGACCTGGGAACTGCCAATGTTTTGGAGGCAGTGAAGGCTGGTGTGCATGGTATACATGTTACTGTGAATGGAATGGGTGAAAGGGCAGGCAATGCGCCATTGGCCAGTGCAGTTGCTGTGTTGCACGATTTCATTCCGAAAGTGAAAACAGGTGTGGCTGAAAAATCATTGTACCATGTCAGCCGATTGGTGGAAACCTTTACAGGCTTCAGGGTTTCGGTGAACAAGCCGGTGGTGGGAGAAAATGTATTCACGCAGACAGCGGGTATACATGCGGATGGCGACAAGAAAAACAATTTGTATTACAATGATCTGATGCCGGAGCGATTCGGTCGTAAGCGTACCTATGCATTGGGCAAGACCAGTGGGAAATCTAATATTGAAAATAATCTTGCCCAGTTGGGTATTGAGTTATCTGATGCAGATTTGAAGCGGGTTACGCAGCGTATCATAGAGTTAGGCGACAAGAAAGAAGTAGTGACGCAATCAGATTTGCCATATATCATTTCTGATGTAATTGATAGCAATGCAATTGAAGAGAAAGTGACAGTGGTGAATTATGTGTTGACGCATTCCAAGGATTTGAAACCATCTGTTACATTGCAAATTATTATAGAAGGAGAAAGTTTTGAGGAGCACGCACAAGGGGATGGTCAATATGATGCATTCATGAATGCATTGAGATCTATTTATAAGAAGAAGAAGTTGACGCTTCCTGTATTGACGGATTATGCAGTAAGGATTCCTCCGGGCGGTAAGAGTGATGCTTTGTGTGAAACCATTATTACTTGGGATTATAAAGGAAGGGAATTCAAGACGAGAGGATTGGACAGCGATCAAACCGTTGCAGCAATCAAGGCAACACAAAAGATGTTGAATTTAATTTAAGCTGTACGTTGTAGGTTGTATGTTATGATTTAATATTATTCAACCAACAGCACATAATCTACAACATACAACAAAGAACATACAACTAAGAACATGAAAAAAAACATTCTCATTGTACCAGGTGATGGTATTGGGCAGGAAGTAACCGCAGTAGGAAAAAAAGTATTGGACAGGATTGCAGAGAAATTCGGACATGAGTTCATATATGATGAGGCATTGATTGGGCATGTGGCGATTGAAGCAACAGGTTCACCATTGCCTGATGAAACATTGGCGAAAATGAAGGCATCTGATGCGGTGTTGTTTGGTGCAGTTGGCCATCCTAAATACGACAATGATCCTTCTGCGAAAGTAAGACCTGAGCAAGGTTTGTTGAAGATGCGCAAAGAGCTTGGTTTGTATGCAAATCTTCGACCTATTAAATTGTTTGATGAATTATTGGGTGCTTCAAGCATCAAGCCTGAAATATTAAAAGGTGCTGACATTTTGTTTTTCCGTGAGTTGACAGGCGATATTTATTTCGGAGAGAAAGGAAGGAAAAATGATGGTGATACAGCGTATGATGTTGCAGAATACAGCAGGTATGAAGTAGAGCGTATTGCGAGAAAGGCATTTGATGCAGCTAGAACCAGAAAGAAAAAATTATGTTCCGTAGATAAAGCAAATGTGATTGAAACCAGCAGATTGTGGAGAGAGGTTGTGCAGAAGATAGCATTGGAGTATCCGGATGTAGAAGTCGAGCATCAGTTTGTGGATGCAACTGCTATGTTGTTGATTAAAGATCCTAAGCGTTTTGATGTGGTTGTTACCGCGAATTTATTTGGAGATATATTGACAGATGAAGCTTCTCAGATAGCTGGTTCAATGGGAATGCTGGCAAGTGCATCTGTTGGAGATGGAACGGGCGTATATGAACCTATTCATGGTTCAGCACATGATATCACCGGAAAGGGTGTAGCGAATCCATTGGCATCTATTCTTTCTGCTGCGCTGTTGCTGGATATTTCATTCGGATTGAAAGCAGAGTCTGATGCAGTAATCAATGCAGTAGATGCTGTTTTGAAAGCAGGATACAGAACCAGAGATATTGCTGATGCAACCACTGCTCCTGAAAATATACTTGGAACAGATGCAATGGGAGCGAAAGTGCTTGAGTTTTTATAATCGCATTTCTCAGTTATGCTGATTTTAATTTATCAGTAGAATATATTCTAAGGTGCCTATGCGGGCACCTTTTTTTTATTCATATTGACTCTGATTATTGCTTTAAAAAAAATCTTGTCTCTCAGCAAATAGGTCATACATTTAGATATATAAAATTGTTGTATGCAAAAAATATTTCAAACTGCTTTCATCGCAATGATTATGTTGGTTGTTTCAATAACAGCATTATCACAGGTTCAATTTGTAAAAGAGAAGAAGTTGCCGGTGGTACATGTAATGTTTGGTAAAAAGCATTTCACGGATTTTTTCTTTTCTGATACCATTGCAAAACCTGTATTATATCCCATTGCAGCTCCCAATGGAACCATTATCACAAGGGGATTTCCTGTTAAGCCAACACCCGATGAACCAACTGATCACCCACATCATTTGGGCTTATGGTTGAATTATGAAAATGTAAATGGATTGGATTTTTGGAATAATTCTTATGCCATCCCTGCAGATAAATTGAGCGGTTATGGTAAGATCAAATTCAATAAGATTACTCGGATGTCAGATGCACATTTAGATTATGATGCAACCTGGCAGGACAGCAAGCAGACTCCTATGCTTACTGAAACAACGGGCTATGTATTTTCAGAATTGAATGGTGCATGGGTTATTGATAGAACCACCACGTTGCAAGCTTTGATGCAAATAGATTTTAAAGATGCCAAAGACGGAATGTTAGGGTTGAGGGTGGCGCATGCCTTGCAAATACCAACCAAGGAAACCAAAAAGTTCAAGGATGCAAATGGAATTGAAACAGTCATTAAGGCGGTTACTGATACAATTGCAAATGGCAATTATGTTAATAGCAATGGAGTGATGGGAGATGCTGTATGGAGCACGAAGGCACCATGGTGTATGTTGTATGGGAAGATGGGAACTGATTCAATCAGCATTGTTATCATAGACCATCCCTCAAATGTTGGTTATCCCACGAATTGGCATGCAAGGGGCTATGGCTTGTTTGCAGCAAATCCTTTGGGGGATAAGATTTTTACAAATGGGAAATTCGAGAGAAATTTTTCTCTCAAAACCGGAGAGTCAGTAACATTCCGATATAGGATTGTGATCGGTTCAGGGAAGGCTGTTTTGGATAAAAAGGCCATTGGCCAGTTTGTGTCCCAATTTCAGCAGGTAAAATGATTTAGGAGTTTCTGACGAATAGAATTTGAATATATTTTAAAGAAATAGTCTAAAATTTCGTAAACATCTAATAAAGCGATACAAATTTATCATTTGCGAAAAGGAATTTTTTTAAATAATTGATTATCAATATTTTATGATTTTAATTTATTATTTAAAATTTTTAAAAAGTAGATCAAAAAAATGATAATGGGTATTTTTTACGCAAACGTTGCCTTTAAATTTTTTTTGAATTAAATTTTTATGAATCTTGCGCAGCGAAATGTATTTATTACATGTCTTTTTTAATCCCACTGCGAAAACGATTTCTACACACAAATAGGCCATAAACTTTGTTCATTATAAACTGTAAACCCTCATTTTAAATCAAATCTTCCTTTATTATGGAAAAATTCTTTCGTAGAAGTGCAGCCAAGGCAGTCTCAATGATACTTGTATCATTGTTGTTCTGTGGAGCTGTATTTGCGCAGAAAAAGATCACTGGTAAGGTAGTAGATGCCAAAACGGGATCTTCTATCGCTTCAGCTTCTGTAGTAGTAAAAGGTTCTAAGTCAGGTGCAACTACCTCGGCTGACGGATCTTTCACCATCACGGTGCCTGCTTCAGCTGACGTACTCGTAGTATCTTCATTGGGATATGCATCCCAGAATGTAAAAATCGGTGAAGGTTCTTCACTGAGCATTAGTCTTCAGCCAGTAACCGAGCAACTTACAGATGTGGTTGTTGTTGGTTATGGTACCCGCAAGGTGAAAGACGCAACAGGATCTGTAGTAGCACTTACTGAAAAGAGCTTCAACAAAGGTCTTATTGCTTCTCCTGAGCAACTTCTTCAAGGTCGAACTGCAGGTGTAACTGTTACAACTACAAGTGGTGAGCCTGGAGCTGGTGTAAACATCAACATTCGTGGTACTTCATCTATCAGGTCTGGTAACAATCCATTATTCGTTGTTGATGGAGTTCCTTTAGATGGTGGTGGAATGACTGGTTCTGGTATATCTGTAGAAGGTAGCACAAGTGCAAGAAATCCATTGTCATTCATCAATCCGAACGATATTGAGAGCATCAGTATCTTGAAGGATGCGTCTTCTGCAGCCATCTATGGTGCAAGAGGTGCGAATGGTGTTGTGATCATCACAACCAAGAATGGTAAAGGAAAGCCTTCTTTGCAGTTCAGCCAAAGGACATCAGTGTCTAACACTGCTGCCAGGTATGACCTTGCAAACGCTCAGGATTTCATCCATGGTGTAAAAGTAGCAGTACTTGCTTCTGGTGTTCCACCATCTGCTGTTGATGTAACTTCTCTCGACAGGGGTTATAATACAGATTGGCAAGACCAAATCTTCCAAACAGGTGTTTCTCAAAACTATAACCTTGCTTGGGGATATTCTAAAAAGAATACATCTCTTCGTTTGAGTGGATCTATGGACAACCAAACTGGTATCATCAAGGCATCTGGCTTGAACAGAAAGACTTTTAGGTTGAACTATACAAACCAATTGACAAGCAAATTGAAATTGGAGATCACTTCAAGCTATTCAAACTTGAAGAACACATATGCACCTATCTCTAACAATGCAGGTTACCAAGGTAGCTTGATTGGTGCTGTTCTTTCATATAATCCAACATATCCAGTTCGTAATGCTGATGGCAGCTTCTTCGATGCTGGTGACAACAGTAGGAACCCAGCAGAGATGCTTGCTTACTACAAGGATCATGACAATGTAAACAGGTTCCTGAATAATATCAGTGCTTCATACAAAATTCTTGATAACCTTACTTATAAGTTGACTTTTGGTTCTGACCAGTCTTCTTCTGATCGTGAAGGTTTTGCTGACCCACGTTTGCATAGCTCTCAAAGTGGTGGCGACATCGGATGGAGAGGTTTGAATTATGGTGGTAGCTCTGTAGGTGGTAATGGTGGTACAAATGGTAGGGCTTCTGATCAACTTTTGGATTTGACTTCACAATTGATTGAGCACACATTGACTTATGATAAGAATTTCAAAAACTCTTCTTTGAACGTAGTTGGTGGTTTCTCTTATCAAAAGACTACAAACTATTACAGAACTCAAGCGAAATGGGGTCTTGGTTCTGCTGCTCCTCGTTATGCGAATCAAGAAGTTGTTCAAGATCTTTCCAAATATGCTAATTCAACAGTTTGGATAGGTGACTCTACTCAAAGTGAATTGCAATCATATTTCGCTCGTGCGAACTATACCATTGCTGATAAATACTTCTTCACTGGTACTGTAAGGATCGATGGATCTTCAAGGTTTGCCCGTGGTAACAAGTATGGTACTTTCCCGGCGTTCGCTGCAAAGTGGAGAGTGTTGAATGAGAAATTCGCAGCTCCTTTGGCTAAAGTATTTGGTCAGTTTGATGTTCGTGCAAACTATGGTATTACTGGTAACCAGGAATTGCCAATCTATGCTTCTCTTGCAGTTCAGCAAAAGGACTTGAACGGTTCTAACAACGTACAAACAAACTCTAACCCTAACTTGAAATGGGAATCTACAACAACCAAGGGTCTTGGTGTTGACTTCTCTCTTTTCAATGGCAGGTTGAAAGGTAACTTTGACTACTATAACAAAGGAACTGAGAACTTGATCTTCTTGGCTTCTTATCCTCAGCCAGCAGCTTCTGCTGACCGTTGGGTTAACCTTCCTGGTATTGTTAAGAACACTGGTTATGAAATCGGATTGGATTACCAATTGGTTCGTAGCAAATATGGCAGGTCATTCACATGGGATGTTGCTTACAATATGACATTCCTGAAGAATGAAGTAACCAACTTCGGACAAAACGTTGTAAATACAGGTGAAGTAAGTGGTCAAGGTTTGACTGGAGCATATGCACAAACCATTGTAAATGGTAAGTCATTGTTCAGCTTCAAAATGCCAGTATTCAATAGGTTTGATGCTGATGGAAACGCAGTATATGCCAATGGTGCAGCTGACCAAATTCTTGGTAGCGCATTGCCAACATTCACTGCAGGTTTGACAAACAGTTTCACTTATAAGAAATGGACTGCCAGCGTATTTGCAAATGCGGTTACAGGTTTCTACATCTATAACAACACTGCAAACGCCCTCTTCCTGAAAGGTGCTTTGAAAAACGGTCATAATGTTACCAATGAAATCGTAAACAGCATTGAAAGCCCAATCAACCCAGGATCTGTTTCCAGCAGGTTCCTTGAGAAAGGTGACTTCGTTCGCTTGTCTAACGTAAGCATTGGTTACAACTTCAATGTAAAGAGCAAATGGATCAAAACACTTAGTGCAAATCTTTCTGGACAAAATCTTGCCTTGTTTACAAAGTACTCAGGTCTTGATCCAGAAGTTGATGTATCTAAAGGAATTGGTGCAGTTCCATCTAGAGGATTTGACTACACTGCATATCCTAAAGCAAGAACATTCACTTTGGGCTTGAACGTTGGATTCTAATTCTTCTAAATAATAATCAATTATGAAACATATAGCATCTAAATTTTTTACCCTTCCTGTGTTGGCTCTTGCGCTAACAACTGGAATCTCTTCCTGCTCTAAGTTGGAAGAAAAATTCTTCAACTCGAAGTCTGAATATTCTGCTACATCATCTGCATCATCAGCTGATTTGCAGGGTGTATACGGAGAATTGAATGGTCTTTCTAGCCAATATGGCTGGCATGCAATGAATGAGCACTCAACAGATGAGTTGATGGGCCCTACCCGTGGTACTGACTGGGATGACTTTGGTACATGGAGGAAACTTCACCTTCATACCTGGGATGGTGCGCACAACCAAGTATATGATACCTGGAACAACCTCAACAGAGCTCTTTACAAAGCAACCTTGGTTGCTGAAAAAGCTTCTGGTGCTGATAAAGCTGCAGGACAGTTTTTAAGGGCATTCTTTGCATATCAGGTTTGTGATATGTACGGTCAGGTTCCTTATCGTGGTTCTGCTGATGGTCCAGATAAAATCCCTTCAGTTAAAACTCGTTCTGAAGCAATCGATTGGATCATTGCTGATCTTGATGCTGCTATTCCAGTATTGCCTAGCTTCACTGGAGCTGCTGGCGATAAGAATAAAGCAACCAAAGAAGCTGCGAAATTCTTGAAAATGAAAGCTTTGTTGAACAAGGCTGTTTACAAGCAAGCTCCAACTACACCTGCTGGTCCTTTCACTTTCTCTTCTGCAGACATGAATGCAGTAATTGCATTGGCTGATGAGATATCTGCTACAAGCAAGTTTACTATAGGCAACTATTGGAATAACTTCAAGTGGGATAACACAAGTGCTTCAACAGAAATCATCTTCTCTCGCCAACATGGTAACGGAGGTATTGGTGATCTATGCTGGGCTACTTACATGGGTTTCCATTATGGTCAAACTCCTGGTGGTTGGAACGGTTTTACAACGTTGGCTGATTTCTATGATTCATTCGAAGATGCAGACGTTCGTAAAAAAGGTAATATCCCTGCATTTGAAGCTCAATTGGGTTATAGTCCTGGTTTCTTGGTAGGACAACAATATGGTCCTCAAGGTCAACGTGTTGGTAATCCATTGGTTGCTTTGAAAGACAGGTCTGGTTCTCCATTGGTTTTCACTCGCGACGTAAGCCTTTTCTACTCTACAGAGTCTAAAGGTATCCGTACAGTTAAATATCCTTTGGATCCTTCTACTATCAATGATGGTGGTTGGGGAAGTATGAATGAGTGGGTATTCTTCCGTATTGCAGACGTTAAATTGATGAAAGCTGAAGCTATCCTCAGAGGCGGTACTGCAACTGGCGGTGAAACAGCTCTTTCAATTGTAAACGCAATCAGGACTGCTAGAAATGCATCTACACTTGCTTCTGTAGATCTCACAAAACTTCTTGCTGAAAGAGGTCGTGAGTTGTACCTTGAAGGTGTAAGGAGAAATGACCTTATCCGTTTTGGTAAGTTCAATGATCCAGTTGATCAGCGTTCAGTTAAATCTGATGCATCAAGGGTTATTTTCCCAATTCCTGTTCAAGCGGTTTCTACAAACCCTAACTTGAAGCAGAACTTCGGTTACTAATTTAGCCTGATTATATTCAATGCAAAAGGTTGTACTTCTTGGTACAACCTTTTGTATTTTTACACCCTATTATGCGTAGCACTATATTATCCTTTCTGGCGTTGGCCCTGATTATTTCTTCCTGTTCGAAACACAGTAGCAATACTCGTTTTCAGCTGGTAGAAGATTCCGGTATTGATTTTACCAATACAGTGACCGACAATGAAAAGGACAATGTTTTTAAGTACCGTAATTTTTACAATGGCGGAGGTGTTGCCATTGGCGACATCAACAACGACGGATTGGCTGATGTGTTCATGACTTCAAATCAGGGTGAAAATAAATTATATCTCAACAAAGGTAATTTCAAATTCGAGGATATTTCAGTTGCAGCAGGCTTTGGTCCGAAAGAACAATGGAGCACAGGTGTAGTAATGGTAGATATCAACAACGATGGTTGGCTTGATATATATGTATGCAATGCTGGCCATATGCAAGAAGAAGATAAACGCAAAAATCAACTCTTCATCAACGACAAACACAATCATTTCAAAGATGAGGCAGAAAAATATGGGTTGGCAGACAAAGGATATACTACACATGCCTCTTTCTTTGATTATGATCATGATGGCGACCTGGACTGCTTCCTGGTGAATAACAGTCCCATTCCAGTTACATCTTTAAACTATGTAAATGCAAGAGACACCAGAGCAGAAGATTCGCCGGTGAAAGATTTTTTGAAGGCAGGTGGTGATCATCTGTATCAAAATAACAATGGTGTATTCAAAGAAGTTTCCAAAGAAGCAGGTATTCATGGTTCATTGATTAGTTTCGGACTCGGCGTAACTGTAGGAGATGTCAATGGTGATGGATGGTTGGATGTATATGTATCAAATGATTTCTTTGAACGAGATTATCTGTATGTGAATCAAAAGAATGGAACATTCAAGGATGAATTGGAAAACTGGATGGAGCATAACAGTACAGCATCTATGGGTACTGATATGGCTGACATCAATAACGATGGTTATCCTGATATTTTCACCACAGAGATGTTACCAGATGATGAGAAACGTTTAAAGACAACAACTTCATTTGATAACATCGATGTTCAGCGATTGAAAGTAAAATCAGGCTTTCATCAGCAGTTCATGCACAATTCTCTTCAACTAAATAATCAACATGGTGGATTTCATGAGATCTCCTACTATGCTGGTGTTCAGGCCAGTGATTGGAGTTGGGGTGAACTGACCTTCGATGCAGATAATGATGGCTTCAGTGATATCTATGTGAGCAATGGAATCAAACGCGATCTTACCAATCAAGACTTCATTGATTTCTTTGCCAATGACATGGTGCAAAGCATGGTGTTGAAAGGAGAGAAAAAAGAAGTGAGTAATATCGTTGAGAAGATGCCTTCCAATATGGTGATTAATAAAATGTTCAGGAACCAGGGGGATCTTCATTTTAAGGAAATGCAAAAGGATTGGGGAATGGATATCCCAAGTTTTTCAAATGGGGCTGCATATGGAGATCTGGACAATGATGGTGATTTGGATATCATCGTGAACAATATCAATCAGCCTGCATTCATCTATCGAAATAATACAAGGCAGATGGATTCATCTCATTATATTGGTTTTACATTACGTGGCAATGATCAAAACACTTTTGCTGTTGGAGCGAAGGTGATTGTATATGCAGGTAAACAAATTTTATCAAGGGAAATGATTCCGGCACGTGGATTTCAGTCTTCCATCGATTATAAAACGATCATAGGTTTGGGAGCAAATAAGCATATCGACTCTGCTGTGGTCATCTGGCCTGATTCAAAATACAGTCGTATTTCAATCACTCATGTAGACACCGTAATGCATATTGAAGAAGGAAAGCAAGTGCTGATGCCTTACAACTATGTCATGCCTGGTGGCAATGCAAATTATTTTGAAATGATTCAACATGATTTGCAAGGGCATAAGGAGGATGATCATGTTGATTTTTATGCAGAGCGTCTCATTCCCAAAATGATCTCCAGGGAAGGTCCTGCTGGTGCGGTAGGCGACATCAATGGAGATGGTTTGGATGATGTATTCATCGGTGGAGCAACAGATCAACTGGGAGCCATATATATTCAACAAGCTGATGGAAAGTTTTTACATAAGGCAACTCCCGCATTTGAGTCTTTTACATCTATGGAAGATGTGGTTGCTTCGTTCTTTGATGCGGATGGCGACAAGGATTTGGATCTGTTTATTGGAGCAGGTGGAAACAACAAAAATCCTGATGGCACTGAATTGGACCATCGATTGTTTTTGAATGATGGGAAGGGTGGATTCACATATCAATCCAATACATTTCCACACAATGGAAATAATATTGGTGCTGTAGTTCCTTTGGATATGGATGGTGATGGAGATATGGATTTGTTTGTGGGTTCCAGAAGTACGCCATTTAAATATGGTGTTACACCTACCAGTTATTTGTATATCAATAAAGGCAATGGCATCTTTGAAGATCGTACAAAAGAGATGGCACCGGAATTGACGCAACTTGGTATGGTAACGGATGCGGCACTGGCATCTGTTGTTTCTGCCAGTAAGAAAGACCTGGTTGTGGTTGGTGAATGGATGAGTCCGAAAGTATTTACAATTGAAAAAAATCGTCTTACCCTTATACATACGGATCTTGATAATATGCACGGATGGTGGCAATCCATTGCTGTAGCAGATTTGGATAAAGATGGAAACGAAGATCTTGTATTGGGAAATTATGGAGAGAATGGATATTTCAGAAATGCAGAAACAAAACCATTTCAATTGTGGGTGAATGATTTTGATCAAAATGGAACACTTGAAAAAATACTAACCAAAACCATAGATGGCAAAGACTATCCTGTTTTTTTAAAGGGTGAAATGCAAGAGCAGATTCCTTTGATTAAAAAAGAAAATTTGCGATATGAGGATTATGCCAATAAAACATTCCAGCAATTGTTCAATACAGATTTGATTTCAAAGGCAGAACACAAAGTCTTCAATTATTCAAGTTCTGTAATAGCATGGAATACAGGTGGCGGTAAATTCAACATTCAAAAACTTCCTGCACACGCTCAGTTTTCAACAACCAATGCCATAACTATTTTAGATGTTGATCATGATGGGAAAAAAGACCTTGTGTTGGGAGGAAATGAATTTGATTACATGCCACAGTTTGGCAGAAATGATGCGAGTTTTGGAACACTCATTTTGAATAAGGGTTCAAGAGCATGGG
>CANFHO010000044.1 GCA_947447005.1 Chitinophagaceae bacterium | reverse complement strand
CAAACCAGCAGACAACGCAGGACTGATGCTATAGCTAACAACCGCACCTCCTGAAACTGTTGGGTTCAAAGCTGTGATTGCTGAACCTTTCGTGTACACATTTGGTGTTATATAACTCAAACCGCTTGGTGCTGCATCATTCACCGTAATATCCAAGGTTGCAGTTGTGCTGCCACCTGTATTTGTTGCTGTAACAGTATATGTTGTTAATGCAGACAAATCAGTTGGTGTTCCGCTGATTACACCTGTTGTGGTGTTGAGTGACAAACCAGCAGACAACGCAGGACTGATGCTATAGCTAACAACCGCACCTCCTGAAACTGTTGGGTTCAAAGCTGTGATTGCTGAACCTTTCGTGTACACATTTGGTGTTGTATAACTCAAACCGCTTGGTGCCACATCAATTACAGTGATTTTGATATCAGTTGTAACTGTAGTAGTGCCATCCGTTGCAGAAATGGTATAGGTTGTTTCAGCTGAGACAACCGAAGGTGTTCCTGTAATTTCACCAGTGGTTGTATTGAATGATAAACCAGCAGGTAAAGAAGGACTGATACTGTAAGAAGTAGGTGTACCAGCAGTAATGCCAGGTATAATCGCCGTAATCAATGTTCCTTTGGTTAACACATACGCTACAGATGTTGTTCCACCTTGACTGTATGTTAATGTACCTAAAGGAGTTGGTGTTGAAGCACCTGTAAAATCAACTGATGCTGAAGCTGTTGCAGCAGTTCCGTTGATCTTGAATGAAATCGTAGCAGTTTCAACAGTTGATGAACTTGTCAGGACCACTGTATAGGTTCCATCATTATGATCAGTTACTGATCCAAGTGTACCTTTGTCGGTTGCCACAGTAACTGTACCACCGCTTGAAGTCAGATTGTTACCACTTGCGTCCTTCAATTGAATTGTAATGGTTGATGTGGATGTTCCATCAGCAGAGATGCTTGTTGGATTGGCTGTAATCGTTGATTTGGCAGGATCAGCAACAACTGGTACAGATCCGCAAATAGATAAGCTAGGTGTACCTGAACAATCCAAAGAAGTAATAGTTCCAGCTGAAACTGTTCCGTTCCCCATCGAGCCATTGGTAAGATGTCCTACATAACAGAATTGTGTTGTACCTTCTTTCACACATACCAATGTATGTCCACCCATTTCCGCAAACAAAACTTTGTCAGTGCCTGAAGTGAATCCAGCAGGGAAGGTAGGATCATAATTGCCATCTGTTGCTTGGCCTAACATTCCTGTATTACTTTCACCCCATACATAAAAATCACCATTTGTTGTGGTAACAGCAACGCAAGGATATGATGCATCATGCTCCTGTACAGAGATGGTTGTTACATTATCAAAATTGGTAGTTGCATTTTTCTTTGATGTTACCCATGTTGTTTTATCTGCAGTAGTAAAATCACCAAGTTGCTTTTGTCCATTTTCACCCAAGGCATACAATGTACCTGAGTTACTCAAAATGTAAAATGAATTCAGCGTACCTGCTGTACCCTTAGTACCTCCAGTAACCGCAATTGCTTTTGGAATATTTGAATAACCAAATTCCGCAGGTATGGTCATAACTGTAGCATAGTTTTTTGCAGAACTTGTAATTCCATCACCTAAAAACACACTTGAGCCCCAGGCATATACCTTACCATTTGAAGTAAGGGCCATCAATGCATTCTGCCCTGATACACTTGCCTGTCCCCTCACTGCTATGATATCGGTTAAGTCTTGTGCTGCATTCCTCTTTACCTTATGCCAACCATAAGAAAGAGTAGCTGCTCCATCACCTTGAAGATTTGCACTTAATTGAGACAATACCCATACATCACCTACATTGGTAAGTACTACCAAGGTTTGATATGTTGCAAATAACATCTTCACGTCAGTGGGTGCAACACCAGATGGCAAACCTGTGCTCGCATCACCACCTGTTGGAGTTGAAATTTTTTGAAAACTTGCATTGGTTGTCAATGATGTTTCGACAACCATGTCTTCTGTACCCCAGGCAAACAAGCCCGATGTGGTCAACAATACAGCTTGTTCATTGGAACCACCTCCACCTCCGGCAACAACTGCTTTTAAAGGAGTACCTGTGAGTGCAGGATAGTTCGTTACATTGATTTCCTGAGGAGACAGTATATCACTGGATCCATTGTTAGCCATTTTTTGTCCCCAAACAACATAATTCCCATCACTCTTTAGTGCGATGGATTGGTGGTAACCACTGACAATTTTGTCATATTTGTTGCTGGGATCACATTGGGCTTTCACACTTGTGAATCCCAATAATACATAAGCAGCCATCAAAAGGCCTTTAAGCCAATTGCGACTACTGCTTTGAGGATTGATCAAATTCATAATTGTTGTTTTTCTTTTTAAATAGCTGATAATCAAATATTTATATATTTTGTTTAATTTTTACAGAAAGTGCGCAAAGATACTTCAACAGAAGGAATCTTCCATTTTAAAGTACCATTAACGTATTTGTAGGCATAAATAGTATAAAAAAGCAATAAAAAAAAACCAATCTAGGATCTGATTATCAAGTAAATACACATTTTTCACACCTCAATAATTCTTTACTTTGCTCAAAACAAAGGCGTGAAAAAATACTTTTTCCTCCCATCCCTTCTTATACTTTTGGCCATAGAAAGCCAGGCACAAAATAGCTTGCCGAAGATGTCAAGTGACACCCTACTTCATCTCCATACCCATATGTTAACAGCCCCTGCTGTCCTTTTGGGTTTGGGTACCTTAACGGCTACAACACCACCATTCCATTCCTTTGAAAAATCGCTGCAACAATCGCTGGTCAAAAAGAATTTTAAACAAACCCAAATCGACGACTATCTGCAGTACAGTCCCGCCATGGCATACTACGCCCTGAATGTATTCGGAGTGAAAAGCAAGAACCCTTTGAAAAATAAATTCTTGATTCATGTTTTAAGCGAGGCCTTTGCTACCGGAATGGTCACTCCCATGAAACGAATCATCCACAGGCAAAGACCCGATGGATCTGATTTCAAATCTTTTCCATCCGGACATACCACTACAGCTTTTGTTGGAGCTGAACTGCTACATCAGGAATACGGACATGTTTCACCCTGGATCAGCATCGCAGGATATACCACCGCTGCAGCCACTGGCTACCTACGCGTGCAAAACAATGCCCACTGGCTCGGTGATGTCATTGCCGGCGCCGGCATGGGTATTCTTTCAGCGAGGTTGGGGTATTACATTTTTAGTAAAGTCAAACGAAAAACGGGAAAACGGAGAAACGGGGAATTGGTGAAAAGGTGATTAATAATTTTTGCTTATACATTCTTATCAAATTTCCTGAGTTTTCATTTTCCCGTTTCTCCATTTCCCCGTTTCACCGTTTCACTGTTTCACCAATTCCCCTTTTTGTTACCTTTACCCCATGCAATTCTCGCAAATAGCCGGACATACAGAACTGAAATCCAAACTGGTGCAAATGGTTGCACAAAACAGGTTGAGCCATGCACTTCTTTTCCTTGGAAAAGAAGGCAGCGGATCGCTTCAAATGGCTATTGCCCTTGCACAATATATTGTCTGCGAAAAAAACAAACCTTCGCAACCAGATCCTGCAGCCTCCCTTTTTGGCGATGCAGAACCAGCCAGAACTGAATTTCTTTCTGATGCCTGCGGTACCTGCCCCTCCTGCCAAAAAGCAACAGCATTGATTCATCCAGACATCCATTATTCATTTCCAACCATCACGCGTCAGGATATAGATAAGCCAAAATGCAATGATTTTATCGTTGAATGGAGAAATTTTATCAAACAAATGCCCTTCGGCAATGCATATGATTGGCTCCAAAGCATAGGTGCCGAAAACAAACAAGGTAATATCACAGCGCATGAATGCGAAGACATCATCCGTAAACTGAATCTCAAAAGCTTCGAAAGTGGCTACAAAATACTAATCCAATGGCTACCGGAATACCTGGGTGATACGGGTAATAAATTGCTGAAGATGATCGAAGAACCCCCACCCAATACACTTTTTATATTGGTGGCTGAAGATGAAGCAAGAATCATCCAAACCATTCTCTCCCGAACACAACTGGTTAAAGTAAATAGAATTGAAGTAAAAGAAGTGGAAGATTGGCTGATTGCCACTCAGGCCGTTCCAAGAGATAAAGCGCAAACAGTTGCCTCCCTCTCACAAGGAAACATCAGGGAAGCCTTCCATTTGCTGCATAACAACGATGAGGATTGGCATGAAATATTGAGGGAATGGCTGAATGCCATCCTTAAAAATGGTCCTGCTTCCCAAGTGAAATGGATTGATGAATTCAGCAAACTCGGAAGGGAAAAACAAAAACAGTTCCTGGCTTATTTCACACACTTATTAAGTACAGCACTTCACGAAAAAATCATGGGGACTTCAGAAGGAGCAGGACAAAATGAGGTGGATTTTGCACAACGATTCAATAAACTGGCTGAACCCGAACAGCTGGAAGCCATTGTTACTGAACTTGACAAAGCAACCTATTATATAGAGCGAAATGCCAATGCCAAAATGCTTTTCATGGCCCTTACCCTCAAAATTTATCATATTATAAAGGATAAATCAGTAATTTTGATGAATTGACAAGTGAAAAGGACTCGAGGGAATTTGGTTTGCCATCAGAAGAACAATAGACATTTTTGTAGTTTTTTATATTCTTAGTGGCAAGGATGAATCATCATCCTTTGCTTATTGATCGCTTCAGCAAATCATTCTCTCATCATTTTTCTTGTCGCATTAAAATTGATTTCTCCGGAACTTTGTTCCGATAAATATTGATATATGGGATGTAGCTCATGCGGCACAAAAGACGGAAAACCAAGCGGTTGCCAAAGCAACGGCGGATGCAGCAGCGGTGGTTGTAACAGAATGAATGTTCACGACTGGCTCGCAAACCTCCCATTCACAGACCCTGCTATTTCATGCAGAATTGTTGAAATCACCTTCAACAACGGCAGCAGAAAAGATTATTTCAAGAATACCACCCTACATCATTTTAATAAAGGCGAATTTGTAAGTGTTGAAGGTGTTGGTGGATTTGATGTTGGTATCGTCAGCCTAAGCGGCGAACTTGTTCGTTTGCAAATGAAAAAGAAACGCATCGCGGAAGACAATGCCGAGATGAAAAAAATTCTGAGAAGGTCTTCTGAAATCGATATCCAGAAATGGCAGGAAAACAAATCCCGCGAAAAGGAAGCATTGGCCAGATCCCGCGCCATCGCCAAACAACTCAAACTGAACATGAAAATATGTGAAGTGGAGATCCAGGCAGATGGAAGAAAAGCTACCTTCTTCTACACAGCCGACGACCGTGTCGATTTCCGTGAACTGATCAAGATCTATGCAGGGGAATTCAAGGTGAAGGTGGAAATGAAGCAAATTGGAGCGCGACAAGAATCAGCGAAAGTGGGTGGCATTGGTTCGTGCGGACGTGAACTTTGCTGCAGCAGCTGGCTCAATGAATTCAAAAGCGTTACCACCGGTTTGGCCCGTTACCAAAACCTGAGCATCAATCAAACAAAATTAAGTGGTCAGTGCGGTCGCCTTAAATGCTGCCTGAACTACGAACTCGATACCTATCTCGATGCATTGCAACATTTTCCTGAACATTCAGATGTACTGCAAACTGCTAAAGGAAATGCACAACTGATCAAAAAAGATATCTTCAAAAATTTGATGTGGTATACATTGCCAGACAGCAACAAACAATACCCGCTCAGCATTGAAACAGTGAAGAAAATCAAGGCGATGAACGAAAAAGGCATCAGACCTGAAGAACTTGAAACAGCTGAAGTAAATACCAGTTCTAAAGCAAAAGAAGTAGAACCTCAATTTGTGGATGTAGTTGGTCAAATCAGTCTTCGCTCCCTTGAAAGAAATGCACAAAAGAGGAAACAGGACAGGCAGGGAGGCAATAGAAGAATGGAGAATCGGGGAAACGGAGAATCGGGGAAACAGAGCTTGCCTGCCGAAGGCAGGAATCGGGGAATCGGAGAATCGGGAAATAGACAACCCAAAACCGACAACCGACAACCGATAACCGAAAACAGACAACCCAAAACCCTCAACCCAAAACCCACAACCGAAATCAGAAAGCCTATCAAGATCAACAAGCCTGATCAGCCAGGCAGCAATGCATAAAACATATTAGTGCAGAACCGTATTCATTAAGAGTACTCCGATCAATCCAATAACGGAAACAATGGTTTCCATCATGCTCCATGATAAGATTGTATCCCTGATACTCAAATTGAAGTATTCCTTGTACATCCAGAACCCTGAATCATTCACGTGAGAAAAAAACAGGCTTCCTGCACCAACCGACAAAACCATCAAATTTGGATCAGTACCAGTTGCAAGCACCAAGGGTCCGATAATTCCTGCCGTTGTAAGTCCGGCCACCGTGGCAGAACCCATCGCCACCCTGATCAAAGCTGCCATCAGCCAGCCCAACAACAATGGATGCACATGCAATCCTTTTAACATCTCTGCCAGACTACCACTCATACCACTCTCTGCAAATACATTCTTCAAAGCTCCGGAGCCTGCAACAATTAACACAATGATCAACATATCTTTTAATGAATCATTGTAAATGCCCATGATTTCCTTGATTGAAAAACCTCTGTTCAATCCAACCGACCAGGTTGCAAAAAGCAGACACAAAAACATCAACATATTCGGATCAGAAAAAAACACAACCAGCCCTTTCATGTTTTCCGGAATATCAATAATCATCGGCAATAAGGATGTAAAAATAAGAACCATGACAGGTAACAAAGCAGTTAGCATGCTCATCAAAAAACTTGGCAATTCTTCTTCTTGTTTGATCTTGGGTGTAAATGTTGCCAATGGCTCTGAATGAATTCCTTTTAATGCTGGAGCAAAAAGCGGACCCGCAACTACAATGGCAACCAAAGCAATGGGGATGCCATACAACAATGTGAGTCCCATATCTGCATGCAACTGCGATACCAATGCAGCAGGTGATGGATGCGGCGGCAGGAATCCATGTGCAACAGACAATGCAGCAAGCAAAGGCATCCCGACATATACGGCAGGCAATTTCACCTGATATACAATTGAAAAAACCAAAGGCACCAACAACACAAATCCAACATTATAGTACAATGGGATACCGAGAATAAAACCTGTGCACATCAATGCCCAGGTAATGTATTTCTTCCCAAAGAAATTCAACATCACTGAACTGATTCGCTGCGTTGCACCAGATTCTGCGAATAATTTTCCAATCATGGCGCCCGACATGATTACCATAATCAAAGAACCCAAGGTGTCCCCGACTCCTTTCTGAATGGCAGATGCAATCTTGGCAGCGGGCATTCCCAATAAGAATGCAGCGATGGTAGCAACCAATATAAATGCGATGAATGGGTTGAATTTCAACCAGGAGATCAATAAGATCAGAATGAGAATTGATATGGAAATGACAAACAATAACATGAAAAATCAACTATGTGAATATTGTTCCAACATATAACAAAGCAACCAAACAAATGGCGAAGCAAAGATGATAGAATCAAAACGATCTAAAAAACCTCCATGTCCTGGTAAAAATGTTCCACTGTCTTTCACCCCTGCCAATCGCTTCAATTTACTCTCCACCAAATCTCCCACGGTACCTGCAACCGCAGCCAGAGCGCTCACAAGCAATATCTGCATGGTAACATTGGCAACAAAATGAGCAATGACAGCCACTACAAGTATACTCAATATAATTCCGCCAATGGTTCCTTCCCAGGTTTTTTTAGGCGACCATGAAGAGAGCGGTGTCTTTCCAATGAAGGACCCAACAACATAGGCCATGGTATCATTGATCCAAATAGATGCTACCATCAACATAGCAATCCACTTGCCCCAGAAACTTCCTGTGGTCATCCCAAAAGGCCAGATCCATCCGCTACGCAAATTGACTAATAAGGCAAATGAAACAGAGAGATAAACAAAACCTCGCAGATAAGACATCAACTGTTTTGTTCCATACGTTCTCTTTAAAAGCAGTGCCATGGCCAATCCAATGATGGACAACCGTGATACCCAAATACCCACATCCACTAAGCTTAAACCAAACAGGGAAAGTGAACCGGCTGTGGCCATCATCATCAAACCCCAACCCATGAATGTGAAAAAAAGTTTAAGTAGTTTGCCATTCGGTTCGAGTGGAGGATTGATCAGATTCGATAACTTATCATATTCATGCCAACAACCAAAATGCACTACACTAAAGAGTACAAAAAAACTCCATTGATTCCACAGCAATCCCGTTAACATCACTGCTGCATATATCAATGCTGTAATAGCTCTCGTCCGAAATACCTTTGCGTCAAATGCCATGGTTGGTTGTGGGTTATGGGTTGTCTGTTATCGGTTGTTGGTTGTCTGTTTTCGGTTGTCGGTTATGGGTTGTTGGCTGTTTCTTGTGACTTGTGCCCTGTGCCTTGTGACTCTCTCTTTGCCTCTTTGCCTCCTTGCCTATATAGGCTGTTAACTTGTCTCTAGTTACTAGTAACTATTCACTCGTATTCAAAATCACCAATGCTTTCTCAACATCACTATCCGGCACCCAAATCTCTTCTTCATTAAAAACAACATAACTCGAACTGCCTTTTTCCATCAAACGTGCATCAATTCCCTCTTCCTGCAACTTCCCCACAAGCATCGCTGCCAACACAGGGTCTTTTAATTTTTTTATCGCAACGAATTTATTCATGGTTATGGGTTATGGGTTGTGGGTTATGAGTTATGGGTTGTGGGTTATTGGGTTATTGGCTGTTTTTTGTGACTTGCAACTCGCAACTTGCTACTCTCTCATTGCCTCTTTGCCTCCTTGCCTAAAATATTCTACTGCCTACTGCCTATTTCCTGCTGCTTCAGCAGCTTAAACAAATAAACCAACCCTGCAATCGCCACCAAACACAGCCAGGCTGGCAACTTGTCTTCTATGCTGCTTTCCAGCGATTTCCCTTGTTGCCTTAACACATACACTTCCACCACGGCAAATGCATTGTTGAGAAAATGGGCGAGTATCGATAACCATATATTTCCGGAATAAGCATACAACAAGCCCAACACAATACCCAATGCCGTACGTGATAAAAATCCATAAAACGAAAAGTGAATAGCACTGAATATGATCGAAGTGATAACAACACTGAGTATCACCTTGCCCGTAACTTTCATCATCATCTGCTGCAAACCCGCACGAAAAAACACTTCCTCACATACTGCCGGTGCAAAAGCCAGCACTAAAATTGTCAACAACAAATCACCGATTCCATTCATCTGCGACATGGCCTCTACCTGTTTCATGTAGGCATCTTCCATTCCCTTGAACGTGGCTTTCCATGTATCTGACAAGGGAATCATCTCATTCACCGTTGCAAGAGAACCCGACAACACCATACCCACCGCCATGATTACTAATACCAGTGTATACGACTTACCTGAACTATTTTTTTGGAAACCCAAATATTCAAAAGGCTTCTTATAAAATATCAATACTGCACATACAGCCGGCAGAAAGAAAATGAAAAATGCCAACACCGTCTGCGTAATCCGAATCTCATTCGCAAACGTTGGATCCAGCATGGATGTTTGCATCTCCGCCATAGATTGACCTGTCATCATTTTCCACAAGCCCAGTGTCAAAATGCCACCTATTACAAACGTTACACCCATCAAACCAATCAGTAAAAAAATACCTGAACGCTCGTTCAAATGCGACCTGTAATTTGTATTTGCTTCCATCTTTTCAAATTGTTTAAAATCTACAAGAGTACAAGTTTGTACCTTTGCATGCGCGATGATAAAGATAGGCAAGATAGAATTACCATCCTTCCCCCTTTTGCTCGCTCCCATGGAAGATGTGAGCGATCCACCTTTTCGTGCCGTATGCAAGAAAAATGGAGCCGATCTGATGTACACAGAATTCATCAGCAGCGAGGGACTGATCCGTGATGCCATCAAAAGCCGACAAAAACTCGACATCTTTGAAGAGGAAAGACCCGTAGGGATTCAGATTTTTGGAGGTGATGAGGAAGCCATGGCGATGAGTGCCGGTATCGTTGAAACCGTAAACCCTGATCTGCTCGATATAAACTTTGGTTGTCCTGTTAAAAAAGTTGTCTGCAAAGGCGCCGGTGCTGCTGTATTGAAAGACATCGACCTCATGATTCGCCTTACCAAAGCAGTGATCAAATCAACCTCTATCCCCGTTACCGTAAAAACCAGGATTGGATGGGATTTCGACAGCATCAATATCCTGGAAGTAACAGAACGTTTACAGGATATCGGGGTACATGCCATTTCCATCCATGCCCGTACCAGAAGCCAATTGTACAAAGGTGAAGCAGATTGGAACTGGATTTCCAAAGTAAAAGAGAACCCGCGACTTCATATTCCAATTTTTGGCAATGGGGATATCGACTCACCCGAAAAAGCACTGGAATACAAAAATAAATATGGTGCTGATGGCATCATGATTGGCCGGGCTGCCATCGGAAACCCCTGGTTTTTCCGTGAAGTGAAACATTATTTTGCCACCGGAGAAAAACTGGAGCCACCTACCTTCGAGGAACGCATTGAAGTAATCAAACAACACCTTGAAGCATCCGTCAAATGGAAAGGTCCGAAGATCGGCATCTTCGAAATGCGCCGCCATTACGCCAATTATTTAAAAGGCATCCCCAATATCAAACCCCTCCGCTCACAATTGGTGACGCTGAATACGATGGAAGAAATAGTGGAAGTGTTGAATGGTGGAATGGTGGAATAGTGGAATGGTGGAGGGTGGAAGAGTGGAATAGTGGAATGGTGGAATGGTGGAGGGTGGAAGAGTGGAACTGCTTAAACTCCACTATTCCACCCTCCACTATTCCACTTTTCAAAGGTCTCCTAACAATGGGCGAATGAGAATATCCTCAACGCATGCCTGAGGAGAGAGTTTACTCGCAGCAACAATCATCTTAGCCACGTCGGAGGCTTCCATAATTCTTGCCGGATCAATGCCCGAGCCATCCCAGGAAGAGGTCATTGTAGCTCCAGGATATACTGTAGTTACTTTGATGTTATGCGGCTTCATTTCTTCACGCAAATTCTTGCTGAACCCCGTCAGCGCAAACTTGCTGATGCTATATGCACCCCCGTTTGCATAGGCCTGAAATCCTGCAATAGACGACATGTTGAAAACATGTCCGCTCTTACGTTTGATCATGGCTGGCAACAATGCACGTGTAATATGATACGCAGAATACAAATTCAAATCCAACATGCGCTTCAACAATCCTTCCTGCTCATTATGAACACTACCCGGTTCATAAAACCCGGCGTTGTTAATCAATATATCAATATGTTCTACTGACCTGTTCAATTGTTCAATGAAATCATGAATGCCTTTTTCATCTCCCAAATCTGCATTGAAGCTGGATATGTTCACATCATGTTTTCGCATCAACTCCTGTTGCCAAGCCAAGGTCTTATCCATATTCCTTGAACATAGAAAAAGATTTGCCCCTTCTATCGCAAAATGCTCAGCAAGCGATTTGCCGATACCTCTCGATGCTCCGGTAATCAATACATTCATAGTGAAGATTTTCACAAAGTTACAGCCTGTTGAAGTTCCTCCAAGGAATGTTTCAATAACTTGTCAAAACTCACTTAGTTTTGCATTTCATCATGGCAAAAAAATACGAACACCTGTTTTTCGACCTCGATCATACCCTATGGGATTTTGAAGCAAACTCAGAAGCTACGCTGCGCGACCTCTTTGTGGAATTGAAATTGAATGAGAGGGCTACTGCCGATTTTCAGCATTTTCATGAAACATACCATCATCACAACAATATTTTTTGGGAACGCTTTCGCAAGGGATATATCAACAGAGAAGAACTACGTTGGAAACGCATGTGGAGAACATTGGTGGATTATAAAATATCTGATGAAAAACTGGCGGTTGAAATGAGCGAACGCTATTTGGAAATCCTGCCCACAAAAACAAATCTTTTCCCTTACTGCAAGGAATTGCTGAACTATCTGACAGAGAAGGCTTATCCCATGCACCTCATCACCAATGGTTTTGAGAAAACACAATACCAGAAACTTCAAAACAGTGGCATCGATCATTACTTCAAAAACATGATCACATCAGAACAAGCAGGTATCATGAAACCCCATGCGGCCATTTATGAATATGCATTGAATAAAGCCGGTACCACGGCATCTCAAAGTATCATGGTAGGCGATACATTGGAAGTGGATATTCTGGGTGCCATCAATGCAGGCATGGATACAGCCTATTTCAATCCTGCCATACCGCATACCAAACAGATCAGACCAACATATGTAATTGAAAACCTGGGAGAACTGATTGGAATATTTTAGTCGATGGTGGCCAATACAGTTACACCGCCTTTCACAACATCACCAATTTTCACCACAGGCTTTGCATTCGGAGGAAGAAGAAGATCTACCCTGCTACCAAACTTGATGAATCCAAACTCATCATTTTGTTTCACTTCTGTGCCCACTTTTGCATAGTTGACAATTCTTCTGGCAAGCGCGCCGGCAATTTGCTTGACCAACAATGTTACTTTACCATTGGTCAACACAATGCTGTGCCTTTCATTATCCGTAGACGATTTAGGATCCCAGGCAACCAGAAATTTACCTTTGTGATATTGACTGTATAACACAGTGCCGGAAATAGGATTCCTGTTCACATGCACATTCGCGGGACTCATAAACACCGAAATCTGCAAACGCTTTTCATGAAAATACTCTTCATCAACAGTTTCTTCAATCACCACCACTTTTCCATCCGCAGGAGATATGATTCCATTCTCATCGAATGTATGCACACGGTTTGGTATACGAAAGAAAGATATGATGAATAACCAGAAACCAGTAATGATGATATAAGCAATCCATGCGAGCACACATGAAACTGGCTCTAGATGCAAATGTGTAGCGAGTACCAAGGCAGCACAAAAAACAGTGGTCAGCGCAATGGTTGGATATCCTTCCCTGTGTATGGTCATTTTGTAGAGTTAAGGTTGCAAAAGTAAGGATTCATCTTAGCAATTGATCCTTCTCTTGCGGGCAATTACTTCCCAACTGCCTGTAACCTCATCATTTTTCACTTCATGAAGAAATTCGTGCAATGCCACCGTTGGACAAACATGATATGGAATGCCCATGAGCAGATCTCCCACCTTGAAATTATTTTCACCTTCCACTTCCATAACCAGATGTTCTTCACTTTGAGAAACAGGCTTGAGATGGGGATGTGTAGGAAAGAAGACCCTTTTATCAATCGGATTTTCAGCGGCCACAGATTTATGTCCCATATCAAGACAAATCTTATTGGCAGCAGGTATGGAAATGACTCTTGTTAATATGTGCAGTGCATGTTTGAAATGTTGCTCAGGACAAATGCCTGCATAGTTATGATCCCAGAAAATGTTGGTACCCGGACTGCAATCGCGATCCGTTCTGTTGGCATGAATGGAAAAACTGGGAGAGCCTCCTGCTATAATATGAGGCCTCTGATCACCCAATGCAACGATTTGATCACAGAGATCATAAACAGGTTGAAATGCCGCATCGCATGCTTTTTCTTTTTCTAGTGGATCCGACTGCCGATGTTGCCCATCGTATACATGCAAACCTTTGAAAGTAAGTCCGGATGATGATTTCAGCAATTGATACAAATCCATTGCATCTTCTGCATAAATTCCTGTTCTGTTCATTCCCACATTGATATCAATATATACACCGATGGATTTACCATGGGTAGAAAAGAAATGATCGATTGCGTTAGCAGATTCAATATTATCTGTGATCGTAGAAAAAATGGTATCAGGATATGCGTTGATTAGATTCAACAAGCGCTCCAATTTTGGTCCCACAGGTTGATGAGCCAGAATCACATCAGCAGCCTTTTCCATACCCAGCAATTCCCCTTCGGCGATGGTAGCACATTTGAATGTATTGATTCCTGCAGCCTGCATCATACGAATCCCCTCAGCGGTCTTATGCGTTTTGATATGCGGACGCAAACGTTTTACATCCCCGGCCATACGTACCATTTCTGCGATATTTAATTCAACAAGTTCAGGAAGAACAATCAGGCAGGGAGTGTCGAGGTTGTGGAGATATATCATGGTATTGATTCTTAAAAAATAGTGGAAGAGTGGAAGAGTGGAAGGTGGAAACATCACAATATCTCCACTTTCCACACTCCGCTTTTCCACTTTAAAAAATATTAAGCTAAAGACTAAATTTATACCCCACTCCTCTCACTGAATGAAAATGGATTGGTTCGCGGGGATCGGTTTCAAAATATTTTCTGAAGTTCAAAATAAAATTATCAATTGTTCTGGTGGTTGGATATACCTGATATCCCCAAACAGATTGAAGAATTTTTTCACGGGAAACAACTTCATTCTTGTATTCAATCAGCAATTTGAGTAACATGGTCTCTTTTTTGGACAACGAAATGTTCTCCCCTCGCATATTTACAGCCAATTGAGCCCTGAAATCAATTTTATTTCCACCAAACTCATATTGTTCTGCAATACTTGACTTCTCTTGAAGCTTTTTATTTTTCTCAATCAATTTTTCAACGCGCAAGAGTAGTTCTTCCAGATTAAAAGGTTTCGTGAGATAATCATCTGCTCCTCGCTTGAGGCCAGTAACCCTGTCTTCACTACCGGTTCTGGCACTTAGCATCAGGATTGGGGTATCAATACTTCTGAGACGGATATTTTCACATACTTCAAATCCATCCAATTCCGGCAACATGATATCCAACAATATCAGATCAAAATATTCCTCTTCTACCTTTTCCAAAGCTGCTCTTCCATCTGAAACACAAGAAACCTCATAACCTTCCAGCTCCAGGTTCAACTTAAGCGCGCCCTGAAGATGTTCTTCATCCTCTACAACCAAGATCGATGCCTTTTTAAAATCTGTCATACTTATCCTTTTGGAAATGCAATGGTGAAAATGGCACCATGCGGTTGATTGTCTGTTACCCTGATTGTACCATGATGGTCGTGTACAATTTTGGAACTCAGATACAAGCCCAAACCTGTACCCTGTGTTTTTCTTTTTGTTTCATCCCCCATTCGGTAAAACTTATCAAATATCCTGCTTTTTTCCCTATTCGGTATACCTTCTCCCTCATCAACAACTGAAATGAATATGTCATTTTTAAGAGTTTTCAATATCAGGGATATCAATACATCCGACTTCGTATACTTAACAGCGTTTTCCAAGAGGTTGTTCATTACCAACCCTATCAAAAATGCATCACCATTCATCATGACATTTTCTTCAATGGTGGGTTGAAATTTTCTGGAGGGATTTCGCTTGATCAATTCAGACAAAATGCCCTGCATCAACTGGGATAGATTGAATATTTGCTTATCCATCTTATATCCACCCGAATCCAATTGAGAACTCAACAAAATGTTATTGCACAAAGCATTCAATCTGTCTGTTTCGGAAATGGCATCCGTGAGAATCTTGTGTTCCTTTTCCGGATCCAGTTTATGCCTTTTTAAAGTTTCTAGACTCAATTTTGTAACTGCGATGGGCGTTTTGAGTTCATGGGTAACTGCCATCATGAAATTCTTTTGCTGACGATGCAGATTGAATTGTCGCCTCACTGCGATATATACAAAACCTGAAGCAACTACAATGATGATCAGAAAAGTGAATCCTTCGCCAATATATTGTTTCGCATTTCGGATGCGATCATCTTCAATGCGTGCAAGTTCCATGGCCATGTTCGGTCCTCTTCGCTCATTCACGATGGCTTTCTGCAACGCATAGGTGTTCTGGTTTTGTTCAACCAATTCAACATACCACCATGCCAGGGCAGCAAGCATATACATCAGAAGCAACCAATAAATATAATTGATGTAACGAAAGGGTAACCTGTCGAATAGGTTTCTCATTTCAATGCTGTTTTTCAATCCGGATGCCGACGTTCAGCACATTTTCAAGTGGATCAACACGCATATCCTGTTCTAAACGAAGGGTATAGCGACCTGGTTTAAAAAATTTTACGGGGTCATGATAAAGTAACACACGGTGATCAAAAATATCATCCATGCCTGTACCCAACCAACGACTATCAGTTGACAGGGGAATTTCATAACGATCACTTCGTTCAGTTTGTTCTCCAGGAAGTTTGCTGTATAATTTGATCCAAAGGTTATTATACCGATAGGCATCGGTATGTCGCACGATGAAATACACTTTATACGATGCCGAAGTGTCTTTAATATCGAATGTGATTTCAGGTCTGTTTGCAAGAGCCCATTCCTGCTTGGGAAGCGTAACTGCTTTTTCAAACAAATCAATTCTTGCGCAACCGCTTAAGAAAATGAATAACAATAAAAAGCAGAACGATATTCTCTTCATGTTGCAAATTTATGCAAGTTGTATCAATCGGAAAATTTCAAGAAATTCTTTAGAGCACATTCAAGACCTGTTCTTTTGCTTTTTCCAATTCATCCTTCATGTCTACTACAAACTTCTGGATGTCTGAATCATAGGCCTTTGAACCTGTTGTATTGATCTCCCTTCCAATTTCCTGAAGCAGGAATGAAAGCTTTCTACCCTTCGATACATCTTTCTCAGCAAGCAAGGTCTTGAAATAAGAGCAATGATTGGTAAGACGAACCTGCTCTTCTGTCAAATCAATTTTTTCAATATAATAGATAAGTTCCTGTTCAAACCTGTTTCTGTCCACCATATCCTTGCCCACTTGTTCCACAAGCAACTTTTCTATATTATCTCGAATCTTTTGTTTCCTTCTTGGTTCGATAGCCATCAGTTTCTCCTGAAGAATTTCAATATTGGATATGCGGGTCAATAAATCAGCTTCCAACACCGTTCCTTCATCTGTACGGTGTTTATTGATCATGGTGAGCGATTCTGCAATGAATTTTTTCAGCATACCCCAGTCACTATCCGTTACTACATCGGTTGATGTTCCTACCACTTCGGGCATTCTCAATATCGATGCCAACAATTGTGAATCATCTGCAGAGAGTTCGTCTGCAAGTGCTTTCAATTGTTTGTAATATGAAGATGCGAGTTCTACGTTGACCGTTGATGGCTTAGCTGCGCCATTTTGTTTTGCAATGATGGTACATTCCACGCTGCCACGAACCAATTGTTCAGCCAACATATTCCTTACTTCAAACTCAAATGGTTTTAAAACAGGAGGAAGTTTGAGTAAAAGTTCAAACTGTTTTCCATTAAGAGATCTGATTTCAATGATAAAAATCCTGTCATTGATTGTGCATTCAGCCCTTCCATATCCTGTCATTGATCTAAGCATAAAAACTTATTTGACGCAAGGTAAGTGAATTATTTTGCCTGAAACACAGGCGCAATAAACATTTCAGAAAAATACAATGAAGTGGATTGATTGTAAAAATGATAATGCGAAATGGTAAAAAAAACAAAGCCTGGTGGAAACCAGGCCTTGATATATAGATGGGTTAATAAGTACTGGGAATAAATTCCCTTCACAATATTAAAATTATATTTTTTCAACTTAAAATTTTTGACCAACTATTTTATTCACAATTTTTTGATGGCATGTGGATTACTATAGAAAAGAGAAGAGTGAAAAGAGAAAAGTAAAGAATGAAATCATAGACATCTGTCAATGAAATTCATGAGCACACATGAAAAATAAATCATGATACACTTTTGAATGACAGTATCTTTGTATCAAATATTTCAACATGAAATTTCCAGCAGCTGTTCCTGTCACTTCTATTGCAACCCTTATTGGTGCTGAATTACATGGCAACAAAGATGCAATGGTTACCGGAATCAATGAGATTCATAAAGTGGAAAAAGGTGATCTTGTATTTGTCGATCATCCAAAATATTATAACAAGTGCATCACTTCAGATGCAAGTTTTATCATCATTGATCAGCTCACTGATTTTCCAGAAAACAAATGCCTGTTTGTTGTTGATCAACCTTTTGAAGCCTACTTAAAAATTGTTAGAAATTATCGCCCGTTTGAACCATCAACACAAAATATCAGCTTATCTGCTGCCATTGGTGCTGACACATACATTGCACCCAATGCATTTATAGGCAACCATGTTATCATTGGAAGCAACTGCATTATTCATCCAAATGTTACAATACTTGATCATTGCATCATCGGCAACAATGTAATCATTCAATCAGGAACAGTAATTGGTTCAGATGCATTTTACTACAATACAAAAAAGAACCGTGATGTTTGGTATAAAAAAATGGAAAGCTGTGGCAGGGTTGTTTTGCATGACTTTGTTGAAATCGGTGCAGGTTGTACAATAGACAGAGGTGTTACACACGATACAGTGATTGGACAAGGAACTAAAATGGACAATATGGTACATATCGGACATGATGTGCATGTTGGAAAGAACTGCCTCTTTGCTGCGCAAGTAGGCATCGCCGGCGCAACGGTGATTGAAGACGAAGTAGTGATATGGGGACAAGCCGGATTGAATAAAACCATCACCATAGGAAAGGGCGCTGTGATTATGGCACAATCAGGTGTAGTTAGTAGTCTGGAAGGCGGAAAAGTTTACATGGGATATCCTGCAGAAGATGCCATGACAAAACGAAGAGAATTGGTCTGGATCAAGAGGATTCCGGAGATTTGGAAGAAGTTAAATTAGAAGTTAGGTGTTAGGGTAGAAAAATTCTAACTCCTAGCCTCTAACTCCTTGTATGTAGAACAAGCGTTCCTAATCGACTCACTTATAGGTGTAAATGTAAATCCTGGAAGAAATTTCAACATCTTGCTGTGATCAAATCCAACTTTTTGCTGAGCCGTATCTGCGGTTTCTTTTGTCAACAATGGATCATTGCCTGTAATTAAACTTTTTAAGCGCTCCAATCTCCATACAACAGATGCAAGAAATGGAGTCACTTTCCGGTGTGGAGGTTTTTTGCCAAAGGCCTCAGCCATTTCTGTGAAAACAGATCTGTATGTTCTGTCTTCACCTGATAAAATAAATCGTTCTCCAGATACATCGCTGTTCATCAACATCACCATCGCCCTGGCTACATCACCGGCATCTACAAATCCACTCACACCTTCCGTAAACCATGGAAATTCATTGTAGGCACTTTTGAAGGTGGCACAAGATCCATGATCCCAATCACCATACCCAAGAATGATCACTGGATTTACAATGGCAACATCCAACCCTTCTGAAAATGCACGCCAAACTTCCAACTCACCTTTGTATTTGCTCTCTCCATATACAGATGGATTTGCCGCATCTTCCCATTTGGTGTCTTCAGTAACAATGGCATTGTTTCTTTTTCTGCCAATAGCAGCAACGGAACTGACATGAATAAGTTTCTTGATATTGGTGGCCAGAGCGGCATTCACAACATTGGCAGTGCCTTCCACATTGATCTTCATGAGATCCCCTGCGCGAGCGGGGTTGAATGAAACCAACCCTGCACAATGATAAACCTTATCACATTCCTGCATAAGATCAGTCAACAATACTACATCCAGAATATCACCTTGCACCCACTGAACTTTATCGAGCTCTTCCTGAGTGAGCGTAGCTGGCAACTTGGATCGATACAATCCAACAATCTCCTCTCCTGCACCCAATAGCTCTCTGATGAGATAGGTTCCAAGTAGTCCGTTTGCACCAGTGATGAGGGTCTTTTTTGACATGGATGTAATTATTTAGGATGTTCAACATTGTAGATAAATAGAACCTACAACACAGAACTTAGACCCCACTAAACTGTTCCAAAAATCTCACATCATTCTCACTGAACAATCTGATATCAGTAATACCGTATTTAAGCAACGCAGGTCTTTCTACCCCCATTCCGAATGCAAAGCCTGTATATTTTTCAGGATCAATTCCGCAGTTCTTCAACACATTCGGATGCACCATACCACAACCTAAAATCTCCAACCAACCCGTGCGTTTACATACTGCACAACCTTCACCCTTACACAATTGACAACTGATGTCCATCTCTGCACTTGGTTCTGTAAATGGAAAATAACTGGGTCTGAAACGCACTTTCACATCTTCACCAAACATCTCCTTCACAAAATAATAAAGCGTTTGCTTCAAATCAGCAAACGAAACATTCTCATCCACATACAAACCTTCTACCTGATGGAAGAAACAATGCGAACGGGCACTGATGGTTTCGTTTCTGTATACGCGACCAGGACAAATAATTCTGATGGGCAATTCCCTGCTTTCCATCTCACGAATTTGTGTATTGCTGGTATGTGTTCTCAACAAAATAGCAGGGTCGGTTGATAAATAAAAGGTGTCCTGCATATCGCGGGCCGGATGGTTCTCATCCAGATTCAATGCAGTGAAATTATGCCAGTCATCTTCAATCTCGGGACCTTCAGCCACAGTAAACGACAAACGTTCAAAGATTTCAATGATCCTGTTGCGCATCAGTGTTACAGGATGTCTGCTGCCAGATGGTGCTGGTGTGCCTGGCAACGAAATATCCAATTTGAATCCTGTATTTTTCTCTCCACCCTCCACCTTAACCTTTTCCACCTCATACTTTGACTCCGCCAGCATCTTGAACGCATTCAATGTTTGCCCGAAACTTTTCTTCTGCTCGTTCGGAACATTTTTCATTTCACCCATGATGGCTTTTACAATTCCTTTTACACCTAGAAACCTGATGCGGAATTGTTCGATTGAGTCTGCATCTGCAGCAGCAAACGCATTGATCTCTTGGCTATATGCCTCTATCTGTTGTAAGATCGCTTCCATGGCACGAAGATACTGATTCATGATGGCATGTGCTTCATTCAAACCCTCCGAGTTTTTCGGTTGCCCCTCTTTAATTATCATCCATTTATATTAGGTTTGCTTAAATTTTTCCTGCATGTCGCTTTTCAATCTTACAGACTTTCTTTCTCCGGTAAATATTGCCATGATTTCAGGTGATGCAGATTACAGGGAAGGACAAATCGGAAAAGCGATATCCATCTACCAGGATGAGTTTCCAGACCTCACCGATATAGACCTTGTTATTGCGGGTTGTAATGACAATCGTGGCAATGGACACCCCATCAATGAAAGCAATGGAACAGAACGAATCAGAAAGGAATTTTATTCCTTGTACTATTGGCATAAAGACATCAAAATTGCTGATATAGGTGATATTTTGGTTGGAGCAACCCTTCAAGATACCTATGCAGCTGTCAAAACCATTACTGAAGAAATGATCAGTCATGGTAAAAAAATTCTGCTTATCGGCGGAAGTCACGATCTGACGCTTGCACAATACGAAGCTTACAGAAGTCAAAGTAAAGTAATTGAAGCAACTGGAGTAGATTCTTATATCGATCTTTCAATAGACAACCCAGTGAAGTCTAAGAACTTCCTCATGGAAATCCTTACTGGCGAGCCCAATTTCATCCGTCATTATAACCATATAGGCTTTCAAAGTTATTATGTGCATCCACATATGCTGGAGACCATGGATAAACTTCGTTTTGATTGCTATCGATTGGGGAAGGTGAAAGAAAATATCGAAGAGATGGAGCCCAATATCAGAAGCAGCGACATGATGACGTTCGACCTTGCAGCCCTCGGTGCCGCTACATTTTGGGAAGGAAGCAGTCCCAATGGATTCAATGGGGAAGAAGCATGTACATTGATGCAATATGCAGGGATGAGCGCGCAAATGTCGAGCACAGGCATCTATGGATACGACCCAAAACAGGATCCATACGATAATATGGCCAAACAAATATCACAAATGATTTGGTATTTTGTTGACGGCATACATCATGGAAAACTAGAGGCTGAACTCTCAAATAAAGATCATTTTATTGAATGCCATATAGCATTTGCAACGGTTGAAACAACCTTCATCAAGAGCATGAAAACAGGCAGATGGTGGATGAAGATGCCCGACGAAAAATATGTTCCATGCTCATACGGAGATTTCACCCTTGCCGGAAACAATGAAATTCCGGAGAGGTGGTTGAGGAATCAGGAAAGGCAGTAAAAAGAGGGACAAGGCACAAGGCACGAGTTAGGCAAGGAGGCAAAGTGTAAAATATAAATTCCCCTCCTGCCCAGACTGTCGCACGAAGTGCGGCAAGTCTGGGATAGGAGGGGCTCCGAACGAGGCACCAAAGGTGCCGAGTGAGTGAGGGGTGGTTGATAAAATAACAAGTTATACTACATGAAATACATTACGGGATTTGCTTTGATCATTATAGTACTGGCATCTTGTTCTTTAGAAAACAGGGTCGCTTCTGTTGCCAAAAAAACCATTATCACAGACAGTACATTCCTGAATACGCATGTGGGATTATCGGTTTTTGATCCTGAAACAGGAAAGCAATTGTTCGGACATCAATCAGATAAATTGTTTACCCCAGCGAGCAATACCAAACTTTACAGCTGCTATGCTGCCATGACTTATTTGCCTGCAAAGCTACCAGCAGCTTACATCACAGATGTGGATACCGCTGTTGTAATTACCCCTACCGGGGATCCAAGCTTTCTGATGCCTGATTTCAAAACACATCCATTCTTTGATAAACTGAAATCCATCAACAAGCCTATCTATATTCTCAACAATAACTGGAAAAGCAGTGCATTGGGTTCCGGATGGTCATGGGATGATTACAGCGAATATTACATGACCGAAAGAAGCGCATTCCCGGTATATGGCAACCAGATCAATTGGTACATGGAGAAAAGCAAAAAAGAAAACCCTTCTTATCCTGGTGATACCATTGATGTGATGATCTATTCTGATCCTGAAATTGAATGGCCAGTGAATTTTTCTTCGGTAAAGAAAAATGAATTTTATGTTGAACGTGCCATTCATAACAACAGCTTTACTTTGTTCGAAGGCAAGGAAACGTCAGCTGTTGAACAGGTTCCCTATATTACAAACGGAATTCAAACCGGCATCACACTCCTGAAAGATAGTCTGCACAAGGAAATCCGCATCGCAGACGAAGACCTGGAAAAAGCAGTAAAAAAATTCAAAGCTGATACATGCTATTCCCAACCAACAGATTCACTGCTGAAAATAATGATGTATCGAAGCGATAACTTCTTTGCTGACCAATGCCTGGAAATGGTGAGTCAGAAGAAATTCAATGTAATGGACGAATCTGCTATCATCAAAGATTTGCTTCAGCACGACCTGGCCGAACTTCCACAAAAACCAACCTGGGTAGATGGAAGTGGCTTAAGCAGATACACCATGTTCTCACCCAATGACATGGTTTTTATTCTCAATAAGATAAAACAAGAGCAACCCTGGGAAAGAATCAAAACAATCCTTCCCCACGAAGGAGTTGGCACACTCACGATGTATAAATCAAACAACAACAACAAAGAATTCATTTATGCGAAATCGGGATCTTTGGGCAATGTGCTAACACTCAGTGGATACCTGCATACCAAAAAAGATAAATGGTTGATTTTCTCTGTAATGATCAACAATACAGACATGCCTTTTAGAAGAATCCGCAAACAGATCAATGCATTTTTGAATGGAATAGCTGAGTAGTGGAATAGTGGAATAGTGGAATAGTGGAATAGTGGAATAGTGGAATAGTGGAATAGTGGAGGAGTAATACACTATTCCACTAT
>CANFHO010000043.1 GCA_947447005.1 Chitinophagaceae bacterium | reverse complement strand
GGATGCAAAAACCATCCGTAAAGATTTCCGCCTACTCGAGGAACCAAGGGAAGCGTTCAATTATGAGGAACTTTTATAAACGAAAAGAGAAAGGAGAAAGGAGAAAAGAGAAAGGAGAAAAGAGAAAATACAATTCTTTTTTTCCGAGTTAAAAATCAACGGCTGTTTCATTTTTCTCTTTTCTCCTTTCTCCTTTCGTTTAAAATCAAACCCTCACATACACCCTCTTCTTATCCATCCAATAGCCTACCAGCCAGCAAATGAGCATCAGGCAAAGCGAGTATACAAGCGCTCCCCATGGGCCAGGCATGGTTTTTTGGAAAATATTGTTCACGATTAAAGAGCTATATGTTTTTCCTTCTGCATTGCGAAGTAGCCCCAGCGTGATTGGAATAAAATCAGAAAGCAGGTAAATAAAAAGTGGATTCTTCCCAAATACCTGGAAGAAACCTGTCCAATTTGTATAAGGTGTTTTATCCAGTACAAAAACCAATCCACCAATGATCAGCAAATCAATTCCACATGTATACAAAGTGAATGAACTGGTCCAAAGTTTTTTATTAATCGGGAATTCATAATTCCAGAAATAAGCAACAGCAATGAGCACAGCACCTGCAAGGAGTATCTTAGTGATGGCTTCATATTCTTTTCCTTTATCCCTCAACAAGACACCTGCAAAATATCCTATCACAACATTTACAACGGAAGGGAAAGTGCTAAGAAATCCTTCAGGATCAAATGGAACACCCTCCCCCTTATACATGTGATTTTCTCCAATCATTAATTTATCGATATGGATTTGTAAGTTACCAAGCATGGTATAATCTCCACCCCAACACATCAATGCCCAATATCCCAGGAGGAATACAGCACTTAAAAGAATGACTGCATTTTTAGAGAGATAATGTATCATCAATGCGGCAATGCCATAGCAAAGTGCGATACGTTGCAATACCCCAAATACGCGGGTATTTGCAAATGGCTTTGCTACCCATTCACCTGTTTCATTGAGTTTTACAAAAGGAAACCAATACAACAAGTAGCCTATCAAAAAGATTAGAAATGTTCTTTTCAGAATTTTCCCCATAATAGCAGCTTCTGATTTGCCTACAAATTTCGGCATGGTAAATGCCATGGCGTTTCCTACTGCAAATAAAAAGGAAGGGAATACCAAGTCTGTTGGGGTAAATCCATGCCAGGAAGCATGTTCCAAAGGCTCAAATGAAATGGCTCCTGCCTGATTGTTTACAATGATCATGAAGCATACCGTCATGCCTCTGAAAACATCAAGAGCAGTAAAGCGTTGTGTTGTAGTCATATAGCGTTGTTTTGGGTTAGGTTGAAGATAATGATTTTTATAGAGGTTAGGGGCTAGGAGTTAGATTTTTAGACTTTAAATTTTAAGAGGGGTCTTTTCTATTTTCAGATTCTAACCCCTAACTCCTAGCTTCTAACTTCTAAAGAAATAATTGTACATTAGACACATAAAAAACCCAAAATAATGAAACGATTGCTGCTTCTGCCTTTAATGGCAATAATGGTTATGGTGCATGCACAAGACAAACTCGTTGTAAATGCAGATCTAGGAACCACGACCATCAACAAACACATTTATGGACATTTTGCTGAACACCTTGGCGCCTGCATCTATGGCGGATTTTATGTTGGTGAGAACAATACAAAAATCCCCAACAAGGATGGTGTCCGATTGGACATCATTGAAGCCCTGAAAAAATTAAAAGTACCAAACTTGCGATGGCCAGGTGGTTGCTTTGCAGACACATATCATTGGAAAGATGGTATTGGACCCAAAGCAAGCCGACCCTCCATGTTGAACATTTGGTGGGGTAATGTCACTGAAAACAACAGTTTTGGAACCCATGAATTCCTTAATATGTGCCAGCAGATTGGTGCAGAACCATATCTGTCAGGTAATGTTGGAAGTGGCACTGTGGCTGAACTCGATGAATGGGTAAAATATGTGAATCATCCTGCTGGAAGTAGTCCTATGCCATTACTCCGTGAGAAAAACGGTCACAAAGAACCATGGAATGTAAAATTCTGGGGTGTTGGTAATGAAGCTTGGGGCTGTGGCGGTCATATGCAAGCCGAATACTATGCTAATATTTATCGCCAATATACCACTTTCATGTCGGGAACCAAAGATGCAAGATTATTCAGAATCGCATCTGGTGCGAGTGATGGAGATTATCATTGGACAGAAGTATTGATGCGCGACATTCCTCGCAATTTGGTGGATGGTCTGGCTCTTCATCATTATTCAATCATTGATTGGAGCAAGAAGGGATCTGCAAAAGATTTTACAGAGGAACAATATTTCAAAATTATGAAGAGTGCCACGCAAATGGAAGAATTGGTGACCAGGCATTCAACCATCATGGATAAATATGATCCAAAGAAACAAGTTGCATTGGTTGTGGATGAGTGGGGTGGATGGTATGAAGTAGAGCCAGGCAGCAATCCTTCTTTTCTATTTCAACAAAATACCATGCGCGATGCAATGATTGCAGGTGTTACACTCAATATATTCAACAATCATGCAGACAGGGTGCGTATGGCAAACCTTGCACAAACCATCAATGTGCTTCAGTCTGTCATTCTTACCAATGAAGAAAAGATGATTTTAACGCCTACATATCATGTTATGGAGATGTACAATGTACATCAGGATGCTACTTTGTTGCCCATCGATTTGAAGAGTGGTGATTATCAATTTGGGAATGAAAAATTGCAGGCTGTGTCTGCATCTGCTTCAAAAGACAAAAACGGGAAGATTCATATTTCACTCGTAAATATCGACCCAGCCAAACAACATGAAGTGAGTGTAGATATTCGCGGAGTGAATGCATCAAGTGCAACGGGAAGAATTCTTGTTTCTCCGAAGATCCAGGATCATAACTCCTTCCAGGACCCTAACAAGATTGCACCTAAAGAATTCAAAGGATTTCAACAACAGGGCAATTCCCTAAAAGTTACCTTGCCAGCGGGTAGTGTAGTGGTGATTGAAATCTAAAAAAAAAGAGAAAAGAGAAAAACGAAAAAAGAAGAGAGAAACAGCCAAATTTTGCTCAGGCTGTTAAATTTTTCACTTTTCACTTTTCTCTTTTCGTTTGTATTTATTCAGGCCGCATCATCGGAAACAACAACACATCCTGAATGGATGGTTGATTTGTTAGCAACATACAAAGCCTGTCAATCCCAATTCCGATGCCTGCAGTAGGAGGCATTCCGTATTCCAATGCACGTAAAAAATCATAATCAATAAACATCGCTTCGTCATCTCCACGCTCCATCAGTTTTACCTGATCTTCGAATCTATCGCGTTGATCAATGGGGTCGTTCAATTCGGTATAGGCATTGGCAATTTCTTTTCCATTTACCATTAGCTCAAAACGCTCTACCAGACCGGGTTTGATACGATGTTTTTTTGTTAGCGGACTCATCTCAATTGGATAGTCTGTGATGAATGTTGGTTGAACATAATGATGTTCACATTTTTCGCCGAAAATCTGATCAATTAATTTCCCCTTACCCATGCTTTTCTCAGCGGGGATGCCCAATTGCTTGCACACGTCTCTCAAACCTTCTTCATCCATTTCGCTGATATCAAAACCAGTATGTTCCTTGATGGCATCATACATGGTAACGCGTTTGAATGGAGCTTTGAAGCTGATGGTCTTTTCGCCAACTTCGAGCTCTGTTGTGCCATTCACATCTATGGCTGCTTTCTCCAATAACAACTCTGTTGTATCCATCATCCAGAGATAGTCCTTATAGGCCGTATAGAATTCGAGTACCGTGAACTCAGGATTGTGCGTACGGTCCATACCTTCATTCCTGAAGTTTCTGGAAAATTCGTAAACCCAATCGAACCCACCCACAATAAGCCTTTTCAGATACAACTCATTGGCAATCCTGAGATACATTGGAATATCAAGCGCATTGTGATGTGTTGTAAAAGGCCTTGCAGAGGCGCCACCAGGAATGCTTTGTAAAACAGGGGTATCCACTTCTATGGCACCATGACTGTTTAAGAAATCCTTGATGGAGTTGATAAGCTTTGATCTCTTCAGGAAGGTTTCTTTAACCTGCGGATTGATGATCAAGTCTGCATATCGCTGCCTGTATCTGAATTCCGGATCAGTAACTGCATCGAAGGTTTCACCTTCTTTCTCTTTCACCACTGGTAAAGGTTTCAGCGATTTACTGAGCAATACCAAAGATTGCACATGTACAGAAGTTTCACCCGTTTTGGTAGTGAAAACAAATCCTTTTACACCAATGATATCACCGATATCCAGGGTTTTCCAAACCTGGTCGTAGAGTGTCTTATCTTCTGTCGGGCAAATATCATCTCTTCTCACATACACCTGGATTTTGCCGCCATGGTCTTGCAATACAGCGAAACAAGCCTTGCCCATGTCGCGTACGCTCATGATGCGGCCAGCGAGACAGACATCAGCAAAATCAGCCTTGTTCTCTTCGCCGAGGTATTTTGATTTTATCTCTGTTGAAATAATATTTACTGGAAATGCAGGCGCCGGATAAGGGTCAATTCCCAAGCCCTGTAGCGCTGCAAGCTTTTCTCTCCTGATAATCTCTTGTTCTGATAGGTTGTTGCTCATAAGGGGGCAAAGGTAGGAAAAGTTGAATAGTGGAGGAGTGGAAAAGTGGAATGGTGGAATAGTGGAAGAGTGGAATGGTGGAAGAGTGGAATAGTGGAATAGTGGAATGGTGGAATGGTGGAATAGTGGAAGAGTGGAAGAGTGGAAGAGTGGAAGAGTGGAATAGTGGAAGAGTGGAATAGGAATTAAATAGTCTTTAAAGTTGAATTTCGTAAGCCATTTAATAATCTTGATACTTGACCTATTTTTTGAATTACTATTTCACCTTTTTCTGAATTTGTATACCCCAAATCAATAGAGATAAAAATCTGAGAAATTAATTCCATTGAACTCGAGTATGCAATGCTGTAAAAATGCCCTTTATCTTTTTGTGTAATTCTGGCTGAGCCTTCAGCTATATTGGATACAATACTTACAGATGCCCTTTTCATCTGATCAATCAAGGCATATTTCTCAGAAGATGGATACTTTTCTAACAGAGCATAAACCATTTTTACCAATTCCCTTGATTCGTTCCAAACAATCAATTTTTCAAATGTGTACATGTTTTTGATTGCAATCTATCTAAACAAATATGCATAAAATTGTCTAAATCATCATCTTTATTATGTTTTATCCACTCTTTTAATGATGTTTATACATAAAATTCCACTCTTCCACTCTTCCACTCTTCCACTATTCCACTATTCCACTCTTCCACTCTTCCACTCTTCCACTCTTCCACTATTCCACTATTCCACTATTCCACCATTCCACCCTCCACTCTTCCACTCTTCCACTCTTCCACTATTCCACTATTCCACTATTCCACTATTCCACCATTCCACTCCTCAACTATTTATCCCTAATGAAAATAATCCAATATCATATTTCACTGGATCTTTGGGGTCCAGGCCTTTTAAGGCCTCGGTTAATTCAATGGCAGTTTTCCAATCCGATTTTTCAGATTGAATCAAGCCCAGTCTGGTGGCAATCCTTTGCACATGAACATCAAGTGGACAAATCAATTGTGATGGGTTGATCTGTTTCCAATGTCCAAAATCAACACCTGCCTTATCACTGCGAACCATCCATCGCAAATACATGTTGAGTCGTTTGCAGGATGAGTTGTTGATGGGGGATGGAATGTGTTTTCGTGTTCGATCAGGACTGTCTTCCAAAGAAAAAAAATACTTGTTGAATCCGACGAGTCCCTGTTCAACATTGATGTCTCTTTTGTTCATGTTATGAGCAAAAGCAGACTCAAGGCTGTTTTCATTCCCTTGGTATTGTTTAAAACCTTCTGTGTAATGGTAGTGTAAAAATCGAATAAAGTGCAACAAGTCGGTTGCATTGAATGTTCTATGCTTGAAGTGCAGTAATTTCTTCAGATCAGATTCCTGATGTGTAGTGATGAATTCAAACGGAGCTTCATCCATCAAATCCATGAGCTCCATACATTTGTTAATGATGGTTGTTCTGTTGCCCCAGGCGAATACAGCTGCAAAAAAACCTGCTATTTCAATATCCTGTTTTTTTGTATAGCGATGCGGAATACATATAGGGTCATTTGCGATGAAAGATGACCTGTTGTATTCTTTAACAATTGCATCAAGGTATACTTTCAGTTGTTTTTGATCAAACTTCATTCATCAGGCTTTAACAGCAAGTGAAATAGCCTGATCAAGATCTTCAATCAAATCGTCAGCATCTTCTATACCTACAGATAACCTGATCAATGTATCGTTCAGGCCATTTTTAATCCGCTCCTCTCTGGGGATGGATGCATGGGTCATGCTTGCTGGATGATTGATCAATGATTCAACTCCACCCAGGCTTTCGGCAAGGGAAAATAATTTTGTACTGGAAAGCAATGTTCTTGCAGCTTCCATGGAATCTTTTTTCAATTCAAAACTGATCATCCCTCCAAAATCTCGCATTTGTTTTTTTGCAATTTCATGACCAGGATGATCTTCGAAGCCAGGCCAATATACTTTTTTCACATCTGCATGGCACTTGAGGTAATGCGCTATTTTTGCCCCATTCTGAGAATGACGTTCCATTCGGATGCCCAACGTTTTAATGCCTCGCAGCACCAAAAAACAATCCATCGGACCAGGAACGGCGCCACAACTTTTTTGAATGAAATATAGTTCGTCGCGCAATTGCTTATCATTGATTATCAATGCACCTTGTATTACATCACTATGACCGCTTAGGTATTTTGTAGCAGAGTGCATAACAATGTCTGCGCCTAACTGCAATGGATTTTGCAAGGCAGGAGATGCAAAGGTATTATCAACACATAGAAGAATGCTGTATTTGTTGGTAATGCGAGCAATTGCTTTGATATCAGCAATGTTCATCAATGGGTTGGTTGGAGTTTCCACCCATATGAGTTTGGTATTGGCATTGAGTTTGGCTTCAATATTTTTGATATCCGTCATATCCACGTAGTGGAAAATGATGCCAAACTTCTGGTAGATTTTACTGAAAAGTCTGTATGTACCACCATACATATCACTGCCAGCAATCACTTCATTACCAGGTTGTAGCAATCTGATTACTGCATCGGTAGCTGCAACTCCGCTGCTGAATGCAAGTCCGTATTTTCCATCTTCAATAACAGCCAATGCTTCCTCGAGGGCTTGTCGTGTTGGATTCTGCGAGCGGGCATATTCAAATCCCTTGTGTACGCCTGGCGATTCCTGCACATAGGTTGATGTCTGGTATATCGGAGTCATGATAGCACCTGTACTTGGGTCTGGATGCGCCCCAGCATGGATGTATTTGGTGGATGGTTTCATATTGCAAAGATAGGCAAAGAGAGAAAGAGGCAAGGAGGCAAGGAGGCAAGGAGGCAAGGAGGCAAATTTTTTCTCTTTCATAAGTTACGAAAATTTAGGGATAAGTCCAAAGTTTCTCCTTGCCTCTTTGCCTCATTGCCTCTTTGCCTATCTTTACAAAATGCCAATCACATTCTATCACAAGGAAGAAATCCCCAGAGAATACGAAGGGATTACCATGTTCAAGCGACACACAACTGATGTCAATTTGACAATAGAAGGCAATGCAGTATTGTTGCCAGATCTTTATTATTTAGAAGATAAAAGCACGTTTTCTTTTTTTGAAAAAATGAGGATTCGCAATAAGATGTCCTCTTTGTTGCGTGATGCCAATAAAGTGCTTGTGTTTTCTATATATCAAAAAGACCTAATAGGGGCACAATTGCCTTATTTGAAGGATAAGCTGGAAGTGATTGATCCTGGCGTGGATGTAACGCTTAGGCCTTTTGATGATGATGCCAAAGACAATGTTCGTTATCAGTTTGCCGATGGATGTGCATATTTCATTTCGGTTGGCCCCTTGCATCCATCTGCTGAATTAACCAATTTGTTGAAAGGATTTTCGCAATTTAAGAAGCGCATCGGTAGTAACATGAAATTGGTTTTATGTAGTCGACATGATAAATCTTCGATATCATTTTTGGAATCCCTGGATACCTACAAGTACAGGAATGATATTATTTTGGTAGAAAACTACAACGACTACGAAAGGGAATCCTTGATTGCCTCCTCCTATGCAATGATTCACACCAATCGGTGGGATAGATTTGGACTTCCAATAAAAACTGCCATGAAGCTGGGAACAGCGGTATTGGTCCCAGAAAATAGCAGTCATGCAGAATTTGCAGGCATGGCAGGTATGCATATCAATGAAAAAGATCCTCAGGACATAGGCGAAAAACTTGTAAGAATATACAGGGATGAACATATGCGATCTGAGATGATTGGCACGGGGCTGCTTCATAAGTGGTAGTTGAATGGTGGAAGAGTGGAATGGTGGAATAGTGGAGTAGATTACGATAGTGGGATAATGATTATCCTCCTTTTTCACTCTTCCACCATTCCACTATTTATTATCTTTGCCAAAATTCCACAACATGAACCAATCGACCATTACCATAGACATCAATTTGGATGAGAATAAGATTCCACATCAGATTCAATGGAATGCCACCCAGTCCAATTCAGAGGAAAAGCAAGAGGCCAAGGCCATGATGGTTTCACTCTGGGATGGCAGGGACAAGGCTGCATTGAGAATTGATTTGTGGACAAAAGAAATGATGGTTGATGAGATGGGAGATTTCTTTTATCAAACCATGATGACCATGGCCGATACCTTTGATCGTGCAACCCATCAAAAGGAATTGGTAGGTGAAATGAAAACCTTCGCCAAGGATTTTTATGGTAAATTCAGAAAAACGCTTGAGCAACAATAATGAGAAATGGAGAAACGGTGAAACGGGGAATCGGAGAAACGGGCTTAGTTCACCGTTTCACCAATTCACCAATTCCCCGTTTCTCCGTTTCCCCGTTTCTCCATTTCTCCGTTTCCCCAATTCTCCGTTTCCCCGTTTCTCCGTTTCCCCGTTTCCCCGTATCCCCATTTCTCCAATATTAAAGGAAATTATAAATTGAATTATTATGTCACTCGAATTAACCATCAACGAACAACTGAAAAAGGCGATGCTTGCGAAGGATGAAATTGGCCTGAGGTCCATTAGAGCCATCAAAGCTGCGATCCTCCTGGCAAAAACAGCAGAAGGTGCTGGCGACGGCCTTTCTGAGGACACTGAAATGAAAATACTTCAAAAGCTTGTCAAGCAACGTAAAGACTCTATTGAAATTTTTCAAGCACAAGGCAGAGCAGATCTGGCTCAGAAAGAATTGGAAGAGGTTGACGTGATTGAAAAATTCTTGCCAAAACAAATGGATGAAGCTGAATTGAAAGAAGCAGTTGCTGCCATCATTAAAGATTTGGGTATAACCAGCATGGCTCAACTTGGACAAGTAATGGGTGCTGCAACCAAGCAATTGGCTGGAAAAGCAGACGGAAAGGCGATTTCTGCCGTTGTTAAGCAATTATTGGCTTAATAATTCCAAGAAAACATGTGGAATAGTGGAGGGCCCTCCACTATTCCACTTTAATAATATATGACTTTTATATGATCATCGACATCCTAACATGCCTCATGCTTGTATTGGCACTCTATAAAGGGTGGACCAAGGGTCTAATCATGTCAGTTTTTGAGCTGGTAGCGTTTTTTTTGGGAATGGCACTCGCCTTCCATTTTTCAGGAAAACTGGCAGGTTACCTGGCAAAAGAAGGATCTGACAGCAAATGGTATCCATTTTTGGCTTTCATTATTATTCTGATTGCAACCATTATTCTTGTAAGGATCATTGGAAAGATTTTGGAAGCCGCTGCTGAGATGTTGCTGATGGGTTTATTGAATAAATTACTGGGAATTATTATTTATGCATTCATCTATTTGACATTATTTGCTTCTGTGTTATTTTATCTGAACAAATACCATATACTCATCGATTCTGTCATAAATGATTCATATACAGGTAAATATGTGCATAATTTTGGCAAATGGATTACAGAAACCTTTGCAAATTGGTTACCTGAAATGAAAAATTTGTTTATTTCTGCCAAGGATAATATTAAACAAGGGGCATCAAAAATTTCATTTTAATCAGATGCAGCATTTTTATCTGATGATATGTCACGCATTTTACTTTTCTTTGTCAATATCATATTGATCTAAACAGCAGATCAAAAAAAATAACAAATGAGTTACGAGGTAAAGCAAGAAGGGAAATTTAAATATATAGAAGTTGGTGAAGGGGAACCCCTTGTCATGCTTCATGGTCTTTTTGGTGCCATGAGCAACTTCACAGGCGTTATTGACCATTTCAAACATACACACAAGGTTGTAGTTCCATTGCTGCCACTTTTTGAATTGGATCTGCTTCATACCACAGTAGGTGGACTGGAAAAATTTTTCAACAAATTCCTTGAATTCAAGGATTATAAGAATATCCATTTGATGGGTAACTCTTTGGGTGGGCATGTTGCATTGGTGCATGTGTTGAAATCCCCAGAACGCGTTAAGTCGCTTATTCTAACTGGTAGTTCAGGCCTTTTCGAAAACGGCATGGGGGATAGTTATCCCAAACGTGGCGATTACGAATACATTCGTAAAAAAACTGAACAGACGTTTTATGACCCCAAAACTGCTACCAAGGAATTGGTAGATGAGGTATATCAGATTGTAAATGAAAGGATGAAAACCCTCAAGGTTATTTCACTCGCACGCAGTGCCATCAGACACAATATGGGTGATGAACTTACCCAAATTAAATTGCCAACCCTCCTTATTTGGGGTAATAACGACATTGTTACTCCTCCATTTGTGGGACGTGAGTTTAACAGATTGATTACCACCAGTGAACTTCATTTCATTGATCATTGCGGACATGCTCCTATGATGGAACTTCCGAATGAATTCAATGTGATTTTGGAAGGATTTTTACAAAAACTCAACAATTCTGCAGCTAATTAATAACTTTAGTGGTCTACCTTTGAACAGGCTATGACTTATTGCAGTCAACTTCTAGATTCAGCTTATCCAACGATCGATATTCGCGATCAAGCTTCTCATGTCCTTGAAATAATGGCTATTCATCATGTTGACATGCTTCCTGTATTGGATGGACTTCAATTCCTCGGAATGGTTGCCGAAGAAGATTTGATGGATGTGGATGGTGGAACTGAAATGGTTACGCTTCAGGATCAGCTTTCAAAAGCCTTTGTGCACAGTGCTGATCATTTTCTATTGGCGCTTCGTTTTCGCGCAAAGCACTTTACAGAAGCTATTCCTGTTTTGAATGAACGAAATGAATGGGAGGGAATGATTAGCATAAGTAAATTACTTGATCAGCTTGGAACACTGACTGGTGTGGCAACTCCTGGTTCTATGATTATCATGGAAGTAAGCAGACACGACTATGCTTTGGGTGAAATCAATCGACTTGTTGAATCGAATGATGCGATGATCATGCAAGTCAATACCATTCCCGATTTCCATTCTGAACAAATGCAAGTAGTGCTGCATATCAATAAGGAAGATCTCTCTGATGTTATTGCTACTTTTCAGCGACATGAATACACCGTGTTATACTATTACGGTGAAGAAACATATCAAAATTCATTGCAAAGCAATTTGGACCATCTGTTGAACTATTTGAATATTTAATATTCTTCTTTTCTTTCCATTACATACTTCCTATTAGTTCATTAACTTGCTTTCATGAAGCACCTGTGGAAATATGTTTGCTTGATAACCGCAATGGTGATGGTGCTTTCATCCCATGCCCAGGAAATCACAGATGATTTTTTTAAAAATGCCGATATACTTGCTCATACGCGTATTACGGTAAAAAAAATCTCCATTACTGGAAATTCAATTACAAAAAATTATATCATACACCGCGAACTTTCATTTAATGAGGGGAAGTCCTATTCCATTTCTGATATAGTCAACGGATTACAGACGAGTCGCCAAAACCTCATGAATACAACACTTTTCATTGATGTAAATCTGTATTTTACACATTGGGTCAATGATTCATTGGACATTCAAGTGGATTTGAAAGAGCGTTGGTATTACATTGCTTTACCTTATTTTAAACCTATTGACAGGAACTGGAATGTTTGGCTCAGGGAACACAATATGGATTTCAACAGGGTGAATTATGGATTGAAGTTTTTAGGAAAAAATATCACCGGCAGAAATGACAGGTTAAATGCATGGCTAATTAACGGGTACACCAAAAAGGTTGCACTCAATTATTATAATCCATTTTCTGATCAAAAGCTTCGGCATGGTTTTGGATTTGATTTTGCTTACGCAGAAAACAGAGAAGTGAATTATGGCACGTACAAAAACAAACAGCTTTTTGTAAAAGATCCTGATCATTTTCTTCGACAGCAGCATCAGTTTGGTGTTCAATATTCATATCGAAAAGGCTCAATTGAAAGGCATTATGTGCGATTTGGCATACATAATGAAAATATCTCAGACACAGTTTCAAAGTTGAATCCCAATTATTTCCGAAATGGTTCAACGCACGTAACCTATCCTGAACTGAGGTATACCTATCAGCATTTGAAATTAAATTATATACCCTATCCAACTAAAGGATCATCTTTTGAATTTGAATTCACAAAAAGAGGTTTTAAAAAGGATATGAATCTTTGGCAATTTATGTTGCGTGGTAGTACATATTATTCATTGCCATACAAGGCTTATTTCGCTTCAACTGCAGAGTTTCATCTGCGATTGCCATATAATCAACCATTTTACAATTTGGCCATGTTGGGGTACAATGAATCATATTTGCGTGGTCTCGAATATTATGTTGTTGACGGTGTTGCGGGAGGATTTGTACGGAACACCATAGGAAAGGAAATCCTATCTGTTAAATGGAAAACGGGAATCCATTCCAGAAACTATGAATCCATCCCTTTTAGGTTTTATCTCAAGGCTTTTGCAGATGCCGGGTACGTGTACAATAAATACTCCAATGGTGCCAATACATTGAACAATACATTCATTTACACGGGTGGTTTTGGTATTGATGTAGTAAGTATTTATGATTTTGTGTTGAAATTGGAATGTAGTTTCAATAGTTTGGGGGAGGCAGGTTTTTTTGTACATAAACCAGATATCAGGTAGCTCGCATTTCTTTCAATACATTCATTTTACATAGTTTCCTTACCTTCGATATTCATTCCGCATAGCCGGTAAACAACATTCCAATGAAAGTAGCCATTTATAGTCGTGGCGGCCAAACAGTTCATTCCGCAGATCTCCTTAATCTGAAAGAAGCACTGGATAAGGAAAATATCACACCCATATTTTACAAAGATCTGAACGATCAACTTGCGGAAGCATTCGCGTCTAAAGTTCATTTCGACACATTTGGTCATGCAAAAGACCTCGACGATTCCTTTGACGCTATGATCAGTCTGGGAGGAGATGGCACATTGTTGGATACCGTATGCTTGGTAAAAGACAAAAAAATTCCTGTACTTGGAATCAATTATGGACGATTGGGATTTCTTGCAAGTTTGGGAAAGGATAAATTATATGAGGCAGTTCAAGCCCTGAAACTTAGGTCGTATGTACTCGATAAAAGAGGTTTGGTTCATCTGGATGCAAGCATACCGTTGTTTGGAGATGAGCCGTTTGCCTTAAATGAGTTCACCATCCATAAGCGTGAATTTTCGCCTATGATCAAGATTCACACGTATTTGAATGGAGAATTTCTCAATACATTTTGGTCTGATGGATTGATTGTTTCAACACCCACAGGATCTACCGGCTATTCCCTCAGTTGCAACGGGCCAGTGGTGTTTCCAGAAAGTGAAAGTTTTGTAATCACTCCAATTGCGCCTCATAACCTGAATATCAGGCCCATTGTAGTTCCCAATAACAACGTTATTTCATTTGAAGTAGAAGGCAGGGCTGAAGATTTTATATGCACCCTTGATTCTCGCAAAGAAGTAGTTACAAAAGATGTACAACTTGCCATCAGAAAAGAAAATTTCTGTTTCAATCTCATACGCTTGAATGAGAATAATTTCCTCAGAACCCTCAGGGAGAAGCTAACTTGGGGGTTTGATACAAGGAATAGATAAAAGATAAAAGAGAAAAGAGAAAGGAGAAAAGTGAAAATACAAATATCTTTAGACGGTTTGAAAGTAAACGGCTGTTTCACTTTTCTCCTTTCTCCTTTCTCCTTTCTCCTTTCTCCTTTCTCCTTTCTCTTTTCTCCTTTCTCTTTTCTCTTTAATCTTTTCTTAACTACCCAATTCCTACTTTTACAATCATGTTCAAAAAGCTCACTACCATATTAATTTGTTTTTTTACAATGGGTGTTGCATCGGCGCAAAGCGATGCCGTTATGCAAGAAGGTGAGATAGGTGTCAGTTTTGGTGGTTCTCACTACTTTGGGGATTTGAACAATATGAGTGCATTGAATCGGGGAAGCGGTGTTATGGGTGTTTTTTTCAGAAAGCAATTTGGAGAGTATGTTGCCTTGAGAATAAGCGGACATTATGCCAATGTGGGTTATTCCGATAAACTTAGCAAGATAGAATTTCAACAAAGACGCAATCTTGATTTTCAAACAGATATCTGGGAAATGGCGTTACAAGGAGATTTTAACTTTTTCAGGTTTGTGCCTGGCGACCCCAATTTCCCATTCACTCCATATGTAACGATAGGCATAGGTAGTTTTGATTTCGATCCTTACACATATCTTGATGGAACAAAATATTATTTGCGAAAGTTAGGTACCGAGGGCCAAGGATCCACTGCATACCCAGATCGAAAACCATATAGAAGTCAGGCTTTTTGCTTTCCATTGGGCATGGGTGTAAAATACAATCTTGGAAGAAATGTGAACCTTGCATTTGAAATATCTCATCGTTTTACCAGTACGGATTATCTGGATGATGTAAGTACAACCTATGCAGGAGCTGCTCTTTTCCCTCAGTATGGAGGTAAAGACACGCCGGCGTATTTGCTTCAAGACAGATCTTATGAAACAGGTACACGCATAGGTGTTGTGGGAAAACAAAGAGGTTTCAGTGCGCAAAAAGATCAATACGTATTTGCAGAACTTTCCATCTCAGTAGCATTTTCTTCCTACAGGTGTGCTAATCCGAGGTGATTCATTCAGGTTGAGGGAGGTTGAGAGAGGTTGAGGGAAGTTAAAAAAGGAACCTCTCTCAATCTCCCTAAATCTCTCTCAACCTCTCTCAACCTCCCTAAACCTCTCTCAACCTCATCAACCTTCATTTCAAAACTCATATCTTTGCCCCCATGTCACTCAAAGACCAAATCAATTTCGAAAGGCTGCCTAAACATATTGCCATCATCATGGATGGAAATGGACGTTGGGCTCAAGAACAGGGTCAGGATAGACTTTTTGGTCATTTTCATGGCGTGGCCAGTGTGCGTGATATTGTTGAAGGGGCTGCAGAATTGGGAGTGAAATACCTTACACTCTATGCATTTTCCACTGAGAATTGGGACAGGCCAGAACCCGAAGTGAATGGTTTGATGGAATTGTTGGTTGAAACAATCAGAAAAGAAGTCCCAACCCTTAATAAAAACAACATTAGACTGCATATTATTGGCGCCGTCGACATGTTGCCTGATTATGCCAGAACTGCTTTGGAAGAGGCACTTGAATTAACTTCCCAGAATACAGGTCTTAATTTGATCATGGCCCTCAGCTACAGTTCACGATGGGAATTGGTCAATGCGGTAAAGAAAATTGCACTAGATGTAAAAACAGGCAATTTAGATCCGGCGACAATTGATCAAAATATATTACAGAATTATTTGACAACCAGTGAGTTACCAGATCCCGAACTCATGATACGCACCAGCGGTGAGTATAGAATCAGCAATTTTCTGTTGTATCAACTGGCCTATGCAGAGCTTTATTTTACAAATACACGCTGGCCGGATTTCAGAAAAGAGAACCTTTATGAAGCTATCCTGGACTTTCAGGGTAGGGAGCGGAGGTTTGGAAAAACGAGTAGTCAAGTTGCAAAATAGTAATAGGAAATAAGGGATAGGCAAAGAGGCAAAGAGGCAAGGAGGCAAGGAGGGAAAGAGGCAAGGAGCCAAAGAGCATTGTATCAAATCAAGAGTATAATGTTGGTTTAACGTATGTCAAATAGCCCTTCTTCCCTCTTTCCCTCCTTGCCTCCTTGCCTCTTTGCCTCTTTCCCTCCTTGCCTCTTTGCCTTCCTCCATGTATTTTATAAACTGAAACACCCTATTTAACAAACAATTAGACAAAAAGCCGTTATTTTGCTGTCCCAAACCATGAACTTGATGAAGAGGATAAGTACGCTGTTTTATTGCATGGCATTTTTGCTGTTTTCAAACGGCGTATTTGCACAAAAAGATACCATTCCAAATGCATCGGCAGATCCTGCCTTGCTGGGAATATACAATTCAAAATTCCCGCGAAAATATATCATCGCAGATATAAAAGTTACCGGTAATAAGGCTTTTGACGCAGCCATTGTTACTTCTGTTTCGGGTCTTGCTGTTGGGGATGAAGTAACCATCCCGGGAGGTGATCAATTCTCCAAAGCCATTACCAAGTTATGGGCTCAAAATATGTTCACCAATATCAATATCTGGATCACGAAAGTGGAAGATAGAAATATCTGGGTGGAGATAGATGCAGTTGAACGTCCGATGTTATCTGATTTCAAATTTCTGGGTGTTAAAAAAACCGAGTCTGATGAATTGAAAGACAAGGTTGGATTGATGAAAACCCATGTTGTTACAGACAATATGCGACTGTCAGCTAAGGAAGGAATTATCAAGTATTTTATTGAGAAAGGTTTTACTGGAGCAAAGGTGGATATCCAGGAAATCCCTGATCCCAATTCTCCTGAAAAAGTCATATTGAATTTCAATATTGCAAAAGGAAACAAAGTGCGTATTGGAGATATTTATTTCTTTGGAAATGATGCTGCACAAGCATTGAATCTGAAGAAGAAAATGAAGGGTACAAAGGAAATGACAAGGATTACCTTGCATGCCGATAGCTCAATCAGTCCTTATGGTGTAATTCCACAAAAGACGTTTAAAGAGTTTGTAAAGAGTGGTGATGTTCTTATTCCTTCAAGAGTAAAGGATTTCGTGGATCCTTGGTTCAGGTTCAAGTTGTTCAGCTCAGCCAAATTCAATGAGAAGAAGTATATCGAAGACAAGGATAAAATCCTTGATTATTATAATTCCCTGGGTTATAGGGATGCCATGATTGCTGCAGATACTCAGTATTACGACAAGAAAGGTCGTTTGGATGTTTCCATGAAAATTGATGAGGGAAGAAAATATTATTTTGGAAACATGACATGGAAAGGGAATACGAAGTATCCGGATAGTATCCTCACCATGCTTTTGGGTATTAAAAAAGGCGAAACATACAACCTTGAGTTACTGAATAAGAAATTGGGTAAACAAGTATCTCCAGAGGGAGGCGATATCAGTTCATTGTATATGGATGATGGATATCTCTTTTTCTCTATCAATCCAGTAGAAACTTCTATCTACAATGATACGATTGATCATGAGATCAGGGTACAGGAAGGTCCACAAGCTACCATCAAAAATGTAAACATAGCAGGAAATGATAAAACCAAGGAATATGTTATCCGAAGGGAACTTCGTACGATTCCTGGTGAGAAATTCAGTAGATCTGATTTGATTCGTTCACAACGTGAAATCGTGAACCTCGGATACTTTGATCAGGAAAAACTGGGTATGCAACCCGTTCCAAATCCTGATGATGGAACCGTGGATATCAACTACACTGTTCAGGAAAAATCTTCTGACCAGTTGGAACTCAGTGCAGGCTGGGGTGGTGGTATTGGTTTGACTGGTACGTTGGGTATTACTTTCAACAACTTTTCCATCAGGAATATATTCAGGAAATCTTCATGGGATCCATTGCCAACTGGTGACGGACAAAAATTAAGTCTGCGTTATCAATCAAATGGACGTTATTTCCGTTCAGTGAATTTCTCCTTTACCGAACCATGGTTGGGCGGAAAGAAGAGGAATTCCTTTACAGTAAATGTATTTAACACCAAGTTTAGTAATTCATACAACCCTTATGCAATGGGCGGTTCTGGCTATGGCAGTGGGTATGGAAGTGGCTATGGTGGATATGGGGGCTATGGCGGTTACGGATACGGAAATTACAATAGATTGACAAGTGCAACCGATACATCATATTTGATTACCCAAGGTGTAACCATTTCATTGGGTAAACAATTGAGATGGCCAGACGACTATTTCTCTTTAATTACTTCTATCAGCTATGTGCAGTACAAGGCAAGAAACTATGCAATCTTCCCTTCATTCTCAACCGGTGCATCCAACAACTTTAACCTTAAGCTGGCATTGCAAAGAACATCCGTAGATGCTCCTATATTCCCAAGAAGTGGTTCAAACTTCATGTTGAGTGGTACTTTCACCCCACCATGGTCTGCCATCAATGGAATCAATCAGAAGGATATGTTCAAACTTGTTGAATACCACAAATGGAGATTCAATGCAGAATGGTTCGTTCCGATTGGAAAGGGCAGAGGTGAAGATAAGAACCGACAATTTGTATTGCGTTTTGCAGCTAAATACGGATTCATTGGCAGGTACAACAAAAAATTACCGGTTTCTCCATTTGAGCGATTCCAATTGGGTGATGCAGGTTTGACAAACAACTATGGAATTTTGGGTTACGATATTGTTGCCCAAAGAGGATATCCGGTGTATGAAAAGTCAGATCCAACAATCAATCCTGATCAAAGTCGTGCTTCTAACTTCTTTACCATTTTCAACAAGTATACCATGGAAATGCGCTATCCTTTTGTAACCAGTCAGAGCAGCACCATTTATGGTCTTGGCTTTTACGAGGCTGCAAATGGTTGGTACGATTTCAAATCATACAATCCATTCCGTCTGAGACGATCTGTGGGTGTAGGTTTGAGGTTCTTCCTCCCTATGTTTGGTTTGCTTGGATTTGATTATGGTATTGGTTTGGATAGGATCACACCAACATCCACATTGAAAGACGCCAGCAGGTTTACTTTCATGTTGGGGTATGAACCGGAATAATAGTGGAATAGTGGAATAGTGGAAGAGTGGAATAGTTTAGATAGCCCCGAAGGGGCTTGAAACCTGCCTGCCGGCAGGCAGGATGTTGCCGTTGCCTTTAGGCAACGGAGAAGAGCTATAAATTAAAAGAGAAAGGTGAAGAGAGCTTGCCTACCGAAGGTAGGAAAAGTGAAGAGTGAAATACAATCTAATCCCTAACCCCTAACCCCTAACCCCTAACAATAGTATATGAAAAAACTATTCATCATCGCGTCTCTGCTGTCTGTTGCGTTTGTAACAAATGCACAGCGTTATGCAGTAATTGATACCAGGTATATTCTTGGAAAGCTTACTGAATACAAGGATGCACAGGATAAGCTGAATGCATTGAGTGCACAGTGGCAAACTGAAATTGATGGGAAACAAGCGGCCCTGGATTTGTTGTACAGAAATTTTGAAGGGGAAAAGTTGATGTTGAGTGAAGAGTTGTTGAAGAAAAGAGAGGATGATATCTTCAACAAAGAGAAAGAGCTGAGAGATCTTCAAAAAAAGCGTTTTGGCTTTGAAGGAGATCTTTTCAAGAAGCGTCAGGAGCTGGTAAAGCCTATACAGGATAAGGTATATAACGCAGTTCAAAAATTGGCTGTTTCAAGACAATATGACCTGATCCTGGATAAAAGTGAAGGAATTACCATTATATTTGCCGACCCAAAACTCGATAAGAGTGACGATGTTCTGAAAGAACTGAAAGGGAAGTAAAAAAGCTGTATTTTCAAAAACACAATTAAAACAAACAAACAAAAGTAGCAATGAAAAAGTTTTTATCTATTGGTTTGGTGACGATCGCGATGTTTGCCTTCAACCCTTTCCTTTCTGCACAAAGCAAATCTGGTTATATCAGTGTTGATGAAGTTGTACAATTGATGCCTGAATACAAAAAGGCAATGGGCGATATCGCTCAATTCGACAGCTCTCTTCAAATTCAATATCAAGAAACATTGAAAGAATTGAACCGCCAGGACAGCATTTACAAGGTTGATTCAGTTAAAATGGGTAACGCTACTAAACTTGCAAACAAGGAAAAAATGAGAAAACTTCTTGTTGAACTTCAAGGTTTTGAGCAAAGCTATCAACAGCAAATGCAACAAAAGCAAGAAGAATTGATGGCTCCCGTTGCTCAAAAAGCCAATCAATTGATCAATGATGTAGCCAAAGCAAACGGCTATGCATATGTATTCCGTAAAGAAGCTTTGTTGGTTTCTCCAGAAACGGACGACTTGCTTCCTCTTGTCAAAAAGAAAATAGCCGCACCTGCGCCACCTAAGCCAGCTGCGAAATAAATAAACTGACCGAAACATTTGTTTCGGTCTTTTTTTATCTTCTTCTCAATGAACCATCCCATTGGCGTTTTTGATTCTGGACTTGGAGGACTTACCGTTCTAAAGGAGATTTATGCATTGATGCCGCAATATGATTATTTGTATTTAGGCGATAATGCCAGGGCTCCCTACGGAACCAAGGATTTCGAAACGGTTTATCAATATACGTTGGAAGCCGTGAAGTGGTTGTTTGATCAGGGTTGTCCGTTGGTGATCCTTGCCTGCAATACAGCTTCTGCCAAAGCTTTGAGAACCATTCAGCAAAAAGACCTTTCTCATATTGGTCCCGATAAGCGGGTACTTGGTGTAATCAGACCAACCACTGAAGTGATTGGTGATTATACCGACTCCAATCATATAGGAATTTTGGCAACTCAGGGAACGGTTGATTCCATGTCTTACGCCATCGAGCTCAACAAATTTTTTCCGGAGGTGCATGTGCATCAACAGGCTTGTCCCACTTGGGTTCCGCTGGTTGAGAATGGCCTTCACAGCACTCCTCAGGCAGATGTGGAAATTGAAAAATGCCTCCGTTTGTTGGCTGAGCAATCGCCCACCATCGATACCATTTTATTGGCATGCACACATTATCCGTTGCTTTATGATAAGATCCGTTCACAATTGCCATCCCATATCCAGCTCGTTACCCAGGGTGAAATTGTAGCTGGCAGCCTCGAAGATTATTTTATACGTCATCCGGAAATGGAATCACGCATCTCTCATTCAGGACAATTGAAATTTTACACCACAGGTGATAAAGACACTTTCGGTCAGGCTGCCAGTAGATTCTGGGGGAGTGAGGTGATTGCCATGAGGGTGGAAGAGTGGAAGAGTGGAATAGTGGAATAGTGGAAAGGTGGAATAGTAGGCAATACTTCCACTCTTCCACTATTCCACCTTTCCACCATTCTAAACATTTTGGATATTTACCTAGAACAACCTACCTTTGCAATCCTTTCACATAACCTCGGGTGTGGTGACCCGTGGCAGATTGAATTAAAACGGCCGTTCTCCCGGTTCATTTTTTAAAAAAAAAGGTAAAAAAGAAAGCATTATGAAACGTACATACCAACCGCACCGCCGCCGCAGGAAATCTGTTCATGGATTCCGCAAACGTATGGAATCTGCTAATGGCCGTAAGGTTCTTGCCAGCAGAAGGAAGAAAGGTCGCAAGAGACTTACAATTTCTGACAACAGCAGATTGAAATAATACTTGAACTCTTTCAATACACAAGCCCTGGATTTTATTCGGGGCTTTTTATATTAGGGGTTAGGTGTTAGGGGCTAGGAGTTAGAGATTAACATTAGTATGTCTTTACTCCAGCAATAGCTTAAAAATGATTTATCTTGAATAACTTTATATCATTTAAATTCTAACCCCTAACTTCTAGATGCCCACCCACACCCTCAACAAATACGAACGACTGAAAAGTTATATCAGAATCAGGGAGTTGTTTGCCAGGGGTAGAAAGATCAGGCAATTTCCATTGATTCTTTTTTACCGCATAGAAAAAATACAAGATGATCATCAAGGCGAGCTTTTGAAAATGGGAGTATCTGTAAGTACACGTTCCTTTAAAAAAGCGGTAGACAGAAACCTTGTAAAACGCAGAATCAGGGAGGCATACAGAACTCAAAAAGGAGATCTCAAGTTGAATGTTGGATCCAGTGGATTTACCCTCGATGTGTTTTTTGTTTTCACCGATCATAAAATGCCCGACTATCAACAACTTTCAACTTCCATCGATTCATTGTTGACAAAACTCAACCAGTATTTTACAGAACATATAAATGAGTATACCGATGACCATGGGTGATGAATATTTCATGAAAATCGCACTTCGCGAAGCGGAAAAGGCTTATGCGGAAGGCGAAGTGCCTGTGGGTGCTATAGTGGTGATCGATGGAAAAGTTATTTCGCGAGGCTACAACATGGTTGAAAAACTCAAAGACCCCACCGCACATGCCGAGATTATTGCACTCACATCTGCATTCAACGCATTGGGAGCCAAATACCTACCTGATGCCACACTCTATGTAACGGTTGAACCCTGCCTGATGTGCGCTGGTGCGATCTATTGGAGCAAGTTGGGTCGCATTGTATGGGGAACTTCTGATGTAAAAAATGGGCATCAGGTCTATACTGGTGACAAAAATCCATTTCATCCCAAAGCACAAATCATTTCAGGAGTTCTTGCTGAGGAAGCGTCTGAATTGATGAGAGAGTTTTTTCAGGCAAGGAGACAAAAAATTTAAGGCAAGGAGGCAAAGAGGAAAAGAGGCAAGGAGATTTTGGGTGTATGTTTTATCATCTGCGGACTTTACTATTTAAAATATTATTTTCATTGAATATGCAAAAGATTCCCCTCCTGTTCCAGGAGGGGATTTTTTTCATCTTTTAATATCCCAAGATGTTTTTAATTCGTGTAGAATTGTGAAAAGTCACTCTTTGTCTCCTTGCCTATTTGCCTCCTTCCCTTAATTAATTACCTTTGCCCCCTAAAACATTCACTATGTCATTTACATTACCCGCATTGCCATATGCACACGAAGCATTGGAGCCTCATATCGACACATTGACCATGCAAATTCATCATGGTAAGCATCATCAAGCATACGTAGACAACCTGAACAAGGCTGTTGCAGGAACAGTAAACGAAGGCAAAACCCTGGAAGAATTGGTTGCTGTGGCTGGATCTATTTCTCCAGCTGTTCGTAACAATGGTGGTGGTCACTGGAACCATACTTTTTTCTGGGAAAGTCTTGCCCCCAATGCGGGTGGAACACCTGAAGGTGCTTTGGCTGCAGCTATTGATGCCGCTTTTGGATCTTTCGATGCTTTCAAGGAAAAATTCGCAGCTGCTGGTATGACACGTTTCGGAAGCGGATGGGCTTGGTTGCTCGTGAAAGACGGCAAGCTTGAAATCAGCTCTACTCCTAATCAAGACAATCCTTTGATGGATGTTGCCGAAGTAAAAGGAACACCAATCCTGGGAGTAGATGTTTGGGAACATGCATATTACCTGAAATATCAAAATCGCAGGGCCGATTATCTTGGAGCTTTCTGGAATGTAGTAAGCTGGAAAAAAGTGGCAGAGCGTTTTCAGGCAGGGTCATAACCACTGCCTCCCCAGGGATGACAACTGGATACCCTTTTGATTGTTTTTAAAAGACCCCTTATCAATCCATACTTTCTCAATGCATCCAATGCATATTGAGAGCAGGTTGGTGTATAGCGGCACTTAGGGCCAATCCAAGGTGAAATCACCACCCTATAGAAGTATAT
>CANFHO010000042.1 GCA_947447005.1 Chitinophagaceae bacterium | reverse complement strand
TGTCTACATCAGGGAAGTAAATGACCAACAATTATTGGAATTGGCATTGCTGGAAAATTTGCAAAGGGAAAACCTGAATGCCATTGAGATTGGATTAAGTTATCAAAGGTTGATGGATGATTGCAGCATGACACAAGAGCAGGTTGCCACTAGGATGGGGATGGATAGAAGTACTGTATCCAATTATATCAGAATGCTCAAACTACCTCCAGACATCATCGTGGCGGTAAGGAATGGTTCATTATCCATGGGACATGCAAGGGCATTGATCAATGTTGGAGAGGTAGATAAACAACTTTTTGTTTACAACACAATTGTATCTAAAAAGCTATCGGTTCGTCAAACAGAAGATTTTGTCAAACAATTGTATAAGCCGGGTAAAAAAGCTGGCCAAACAACTGAGAGAAAAGCCCCAGGTCAATTCCAAAAAATCCAGGATCAACTTTCTTCTCATTTTGCAACAAGAACCATATTAGAGCATCATCAAACAGGAAGGGGTAAAATCACTTTTGAGTATTACTCTCTTGAAGAACTGAATGCGCTTTTGAACAAAATGAATGTTACCATACATTAACCATGCGTTTTAGCCTTGCAACCTTTTTTTTCATTTCAATCATTTTCTTTCAATCCACCTTCTTGCAAGCACAATCCAAGAAAGTATTGAAGGATAGCATAAGCCTGCAAAAAAATGAAAAAACGCTTGATAAAAAGATTGCAGATACCATAAAGAAAGTCAAAACACCTGCACAAATAGCCTCATTCAGATCAGCTGTTTTTCCTGGCTGGGGCCAGATATACAATAAAAAATATTGGAAACTTCCCCTTGTATACGGGGCTTTGGCCTTCCCCATTTCTACATATAGTTATAACAAGAACTGGTATCAAAAAACAAGATTTGCTTATACAGTAAGGATGACAAATGATTCTGCAAATTTTGGAAAAATTGCTGCAGAACTGGTACCCCTTTCTAAAGAATCCCTCAGGCTTTACAGAAATGAATTCAGGAAAAATATGGATTTTTCAGTCATTGGAGTTTTGCTGATGTGGGGATTGAATATTGTAGATGCTACAGTTGATGGTCATTTGAGAACATTCGACATCAGCGATGATCTTACTGTGAAAATCAAGCCCACCATCCAACGAAACTTAACGGGAGCAGGTCTTTCACTGACATTCAACTTACGTGAGAACAATCATAAAAATAATTCAAGTTATATCAAGTAAAGAAAATATATCATGAAAATAGCTTTGATCGGATATGGGAAAATGGGCAAAATCATTGAACAGGTTGCACTTGATAGAGGGCATGAAGTTCCTGTCAAAATTGACATTTCCAATTTAGATGATTTCAACAAGGAAGAATTTTCTAAAGTCGATGTTGCAATTGAATTTACAAGTCCACATACCGCATTGGGAAATGTTTTAAAATGTCTGGATTTTGGCACTCCGATCGTAGTTGGCTCAACAGGTTGGCTACAATCCCTGCCAGAGGTAGAAGAAAAGGTAAAAAACTCCAACGGTTGTTTCATGTATGCAAGCAACTTCAGTGTTGGGGTAAATATATTTTTTGAAGTCAATAAAAAACTGGCCCAACTAATGCAGGGTTTGATACAATATGATGTAACATTAAAGGAAATTCATCATACACAAAAAAAGGATGCGCCCAGTGGAACCGCCATTACGCTTGCAGAGCAGGTACTTGAAGTTATTGGGTCCAAAGAGAAATGGGTTAATGAAATACCTACTTCAATCAATGAACTATACATTGAAAGTGAGCGCATAGATCCCTACCCTGGCTTGCATGAAGTCAAATACAGTTCTGAGATTGATGAAATCAAAATCATTCATAATGCACATAACAGAAATGGATTTGCCTTGGGTGCTGTTATGGCAGCAGAATTCATTTTCAACAAAAAAGGTATATTTACCATGAAAGATGTTTTAGGATTCGGAAACTAACAATATGCTGAACAAGAAAACACAATATGCCATCAAAGCACTGATTTATCTTGCCGAAAAAAAGGAAGATGGCCCTATCTTGATTGCTGACATTTCAAAAAAGAAAAAAATTCCACTTAAATTTCTTGAGAACATTCTGTTGGAATTAAGAAAAGAAGGTATTCTGGAGAGCAAGAAAGGCAAAGGCGGAGGATATTATTTAAATGTGCCTGCATCTAAAATTCCACTTGCAGATATCATCAGAAAAATTGATGGGCCCATTTCCATGTTGCCATGTACAAGTTTGTATTTTTACGAACGATGCAAGAATTGTGATGAAAAGAATTGTGGATTGCATGATATCATGATTGAGGTGCGAGATGCCAATCTTAAGATTCTTGAAAATAAAACAATCGCTGACCTGGCTAACTTACCTAAGAAAAAATAATCCCTTATTTCATTATGGCAGAAGATCTTCAGATCCATCAGGGAAGTAAAGAAGAACAATACATTTCACTTATTCCACAGATTCAAGCTATATTGGAAGGAGAATCTGATGCCATAGCAAATATGGCAAATGTATGTGCAGCACTAAAAGAGCAATTTCATTTTTTTTGGGTTGGCTTTTATTTGGTGAAAGCTGATGAACTTGTACTGGGACCATTTCAAGGACCAGTTGCATGCACCAGAATCCGCATGGGACGTGGTGTTTGCGGCACATCGTGGAAAGAAGAGCGCGTAATTATTGTTCCTGATGTAGAGAAATTTCCAGGACATATTGCCTGCAGCAGTCTTTCAAAAAGCGAAATTGTTTTACCTGTATTTAAAGAAAATAAGATTATGGGTGTACTGGATGTTGACAGTGACCAATATGATCAATTCGATGGCGTTGATGAAAAATATCTTCAACATATCATTGATTTGCTTTGAGATTTTTACCTGACATTTTTCTCAATCCTCTTTCATTAGTTTTTCTATCAGGTCTGTGAATTCTTTTCTAAAAGCATCATAATGCATTCCAGAAGCTGGACCTGTAAATCCAGCATGCGTTTTGCGAATATTACCATCCTTGCCCAGAATAATCATGGAAGGGAATGCTTTGATGTGTGTCAATTCGGGCAATGTCTTTTCTGTTCTGAGTGTGTCGGAAGTCGTAACACCTGTAATTAAAAATGGGTAGTTCACTTTAAATCGATCATGAAATTTCAGCAAACTTTTCCTTGATCGTGCAAAATCTGTTGAATACTCATATGCCAACCCTATTACTTCAACTCCTTTGTTTTTATACTGATCGTAAAAATGGCTGAGGAATGCAGTTTCATCCATGCAGTTAGGGCACCAAGAACCCATGATTTGAATTATGACCACTTTTCCTTTGTACCTATCATCTTTAATGCCAACCATGTTACTATCCAAATCTGGAAAACGAAACGAAAGGTTACTTAATGCTAACTTCGGACGCATAATTGCTTCATCCTCATTGAATTTTGCATGCGCATCTTTTATTGCATTCCATGGTTGTTTGAAGGTTGGGCCACTTGTAAAAATTCCATTGTCTAATTTTCCATCAGCAGCTATATGGGCTGTGAAAAGGAATGCATGACAACCATCAAAAGTGGATAATGCAAGTGTATCTCCAGCAACAGATCCTTCGAGATAACGATAATCTCCTGAAGACGTTAAAATAGTTCCTGTTAGTGTTTGTCCTACCTGAGACAATTCAGCAACACACAATGAAACAGTCCCATTCAAATCTATGAAATTTGCTTTCCATCTGCCGGAAACATTTCTTTGTGCTTTTGCTACAGGAAGAATAATTCTTTTATCACTTTTCTTTAAAGTGAGTGGCATGGCGCCAATACCTGTGGTTGTTCCCCTTAACCATTGTCCATCATAACCATCCTTTGTTTTTTTAAGATGAAAAGAAGACTCAAAAAAAGGCAATTCAGCAATCAGTGAATCGCCCTTGATTTGTATTTGATCCACTTTCAAGCGTTCATTTGCATTCTTGATTATCCACGATATTTTATTTCCAACAACAATTTCAGTGACATTGAAAATAACGGACAATCCATCTGTTCTTTTTATCTCGGCCCTGTAATTGAAAGATGTAGTTGATTTCTTTTGAGCAAAAGAGGTTAAAAAAACTACATTCAAACAAAAAAGTAAAACGAATTTCATACTCAAAGTGCATTTAGATTAGCAAGCATATCAATTGTCATTTTCTCCAAATCAAACTGATGATTCCAACCCCAATGAGCCCTGGCCTCATGATCATCAATTGATTGTGGCCAGCTTTCTGCGATAGACTGCCTGGAATCAGGAGAATATGTTGATTTGAATCCTGGAATATGCTTTTGGATTTCGGAAGTAATGTCAGATGGAGAAAAACTCATGGCTGACAGGTTATACGAAGTCCTAACTTTTATTTTTTCTGCAGGAGCCTCCATCAATTCAATGGTTGCACGAATGGCATCTGGCATGTACATCATGGGGAGTTTTGTATCTTCCTTTAGATAACAGGCATATTGTTTCTTCTCTTTTGCGCCCAGGAAAATATCAATGGCGTAATCTGTTGTACCGCCCCCTGGCGCTGATTTGTAGCTAATCAATCCAGGATATCTCAAACTTCTGACATCCACTCCATATCGTTGAAAAAAGTAATTACACCAGAATTCACCGGCATATTTGCTAATGCCATAAACGGTGGTTGGTTCTATGATGGTATGTTGAGGGCAATCAACCTTGGGTGATGTTGGACCAAATACCGCAATACTACTAGGCCAATACACTTTCGAAAGTTTTTCCTCTTTTGCGATATCCAATACATTCAACAGTGATTGCATATTCAGATGCCAGGCAAGAGGAGGATTTTTCTCACCTGTTGCAGAAAGCATGGCAGCCAACAGATATACTTGTGTGATATTTTGACGTAGAATCTGCACGTGCAACATTTCCTTATTCATGACATCCAGACTCACATATGGGCCAGTACCTTTAAGTAATTCATTCTCTTCTCTTAAATCAGACGCGATGACCTGCGAACCTCCATACATTTTTCTCAAGGCAAGGGTCAATTCCACACCAATTTGTCCGCTGGCTCCAATAACCAATATTTTTTCCTTTTTCATATGTTGAACTGATTCAGATTGCAAACATAGAACATCTGTCTCAACCATTGTCTTGTTGCTTGATAAATGGGTATTATCTTTGCTGTATGGAACCATTTCTGAAAGATTTATTCGCAGGACAATCTTATGACGAAAGCAATTTTTTTCTCATAGCCGGACCATGTGTAATCGAGGATGAAGTTTTGTTGGAAACTGTAGCTTCCAGGGTAGCTGGTATTTGTAAAAATTTAGGAATCCCATACGTATTCAAGGCTTCATATAGAAAGGCAAACAGAACCAGCTCCAGTTCTTTTATGGGTATTGGAGATGAAAACGGTCTTTCTTTATTGAAAAAAACAGGTGAAAAACATTCGCTACCGACCACAACAGATATACATGCTGCAGATGAAGCAGCCATGGCAGCTGCATTTGCAGACATTTTGCAGATTCCCGCTTTTTTATGTCGACAGTCCGATTTGTTGCAGGCTGCTGGTGAAACTGGTAAAGTAATTAACATTAAGAAAGGTCAATTTATCAGTGGTGAAGCCATGAAATTTGCCGTTGAGAAGGTTCGTAAAACAGGAAATGATAAAATCATTCTTACGGAGAGAGGAACTACTTTTGGATATCAGGATCTGGTGGTTGATTATAGAAACATTCCTCTGATGCAGGCACATGGTGTTCCAGTTGTGATGGATTGTACTCACTCCTTGCAACAGCCCAACCAGACTTCCGGTGTAACAGGAGGAAATCCAAAATTGATTGGAACAATTGCAAAAGCGGCAGTTGCAGCAGGAGTAAATGGCTTGTTTATTGAAACACATCCTGACCCATCAAAAGCATTGAGCGATGGTGCAAATATGCTTCAATTAGACCTTTTGGAAGATCTTCTTAAACAATTACTGAGAATCAGAAAAGCGGTGATTTAATGATAGCGCAGGGGATTTCTTTTACCTTGAAGAATATATTTCTTAAGGTTCATCCAAAATGCCAAAACAAAATAAACAATCACGGGTGAACCAAATGTAAAGCAGGAGACATATATAAAATATTTTCGAATGGTGGCTGTTGAAATACCCATCACTTCACCGATTCGGGTACAAACACCAAATACCTGCCATTCAATATAATCCCTAAGTTTTTGCATTGATTCAAATATAGTAAATATCAATTAAATTTTCAGCCTTATCACTTGGTAGGGGGTGCTGAAATGATTAGTTTTGCGTGTCAAAAAAACGGTTCTGTCCGTTTTAATTCTAGAAATTAACAAAAAACATATAAAATGGTTTTCGATCTCGAACTCATCAAAAAAACCTACAGGGAAATGCCAGCGAAAGTAGATGCTGCCAGAACTGCTTTAGGACGCCCACTTACTCTGGCCGAGAAAATTCTTTATTCCCATTTATGGAATGGAGTTGGTGTAAAAGATTTTCAAAGAGGAAAAGCGTATGTTGATTTCGCGCCGGATCGTGTAGCCATGCAAGATGCAACAGCCCAAATGGCATTGTTGCAGTTTGATACAACAGGCAGAAAGAAAGTGGCAGTGCCTTCAACAGTGCATTGCGACCACCTTATTGTGGCTAAAAATGAAAGCGTATCAGACCTTCAAAAAGCAGTAACTGAAAACGAAGAAGTTTATAATTTTCTTGCATCGATCTCAAACAAATATGGCATCGGCTTCTGGAAACCAGGTGCAGGTATCATTCACCAGGTTGTTCTGGAAAATTATGCATTCCCAGGTGGTATGATGATTGGAACTGATTCTCATACTGTGAATGCAGGTGGATTGGGAATGATTGCCATTGGTGTTGGTGGTGCGGATGCTTGTGATGTGATGGCCGGACTCAGCTGGGAACTTTTGATGCCAAAATTGATAGGTGTGAAATTGACTGGTAAATTGAGTGGCTGGACTTCCCCCAAAGATGTTATCCTGAAAGTTGCTGGAATCCTAACAGTAAAAGGTGGTACCAATGCCATCGTTGAATATTTCGGTGAAGGTGCTACCAGCATGAGTTGTACAGGTAAGGGAACGATTTGTAACATGGGAGCAGAAATCGGAGCTACTACATCTACTTTTGGATACGATGAAAGCATGAGCCGTTATTTGAAAGCAACAGGAAGGACTGAAGTTGCGGAAGCAGCTGATGCTGTAAAATCATACCTCACAGGGGATGCTGAAGTGTATGCCAACCCTGAAAAATATTTCGATAAAGTAATTGAGATCAACCTCAGCGAATTGGAACCACATTTGAATGGTCCATTCACGCCAGATCTCGCTACACCTATTTCTCAAATGAAAGAGGCTGCTGCTAAAAACAACTGGCCTACCAAAGTGGAAGTTGGATTGATCGGTAGCTGTACCAACTCTTCATACGAAGATATCAGTCGCGCTGTAAGCCTCGCCAAACAAGTAGCAGAAAAAGGATTGAAAACCAAAGCTGAATTCACGATCACTCCAGGTAGTGAGTTGGTGCGATATACAATCGACAGAGATGGATTCCTTAAAACCTTTGCTGAAATCGGAGCAACGGTATTCGCAAATGCATGCGGACCATGTATTGGGATGTGGGAGCGCATGGGAGCTGAAAAGCAAGAAAGAAACACCATTGTACACTCATTCAATAGAAACTTTGCCAAGCGTGCTGATGGCAACCCAAATACACTCGCATTCGTTGCCAGTCCTGAGTTGGTAACAGCTTTGGCCATTGCAGGAGACCTTACTTTCAATCCGATGACTGATACCTTGATCAATGAAAAAGGTGAAGCAGTTAAACTGGATCCTCCTAGTGGTGACGAATTGCCATTGAGAGGATTTGATGCAGAAGATGCAGGATACCAGGCTCCGGCAGAAGACGGAAGTGGTGTAATCATTGATGTAAAATCAGACAGCAAAAGGCTTCAATTGTTGTATCCATTCTCAGCATGGGAAGGAATTGACATCAAAGGTTTGAAATTGCTTATCAAGGCAAAAGGTAAATGTACGACCGACCATATCTCTATGGCGGGTCCATGGTTGAAGTTCAGGGGACATCTCGACAACATCAGTAATAACATGTTGATTGGTGCAGTTAACTACTTCAATGAAAAAACAGACAACGTAAAAAATCAACTTACAGGTGAATATGGTGCCGTACCTGCAACACAGCGTGCATACAAGGCTGCAGGCATCGGAAGCATTGTGATTGGAGATGAAAACTATGGTGAAGGTTCTTCAAGAGAACATGCTGCCATGGAACCTCGTCATTTAGGTGTTCGTGTAGTGATGGTGAAATCCTTCGCTAGGATTCATGAAACCAACTTGAAGAAACAAGGTATGTTGGCGCTGACATTTGCCAACAAAGAAGATTATGATAAGATCCTGGAAGATGACAACATTGATATCATTGGACTCACTACATTTGTACCTGGTCAAAACCTTCAAGTGGTGTTGAACCACAAAGATGGCAGTAGCGAAACCATCGAGGCAGTTCACAGCTACAACGAACAGCAGATCGACTGGTTCAATTCTGGAGGTGCATTGAATGTGATTAGAGCAAATGCTAAATAAGTGAAAAGATAAAAGCGAAAGGAGAAAAGAGAAAGAAGAAAACAAACAATCGTCTTTCACTTTTCTCCTTTCGCTTTTCACTTTTTAAGTTGTCCAAACACCCAATCTTCCCTTTTGGATACTGTGCCTAGTGAAGGATTGTAAAACAACCAAGGACCGTGTTTCACTTCAGCTGATTCATGTTTGATTACCTTCTCCCGAATGATATCAGGATGATCGATATCCGGCACCATGATTGTATCATATGGGTTGGCTGGATTCACAGCCTTCCAGCTTTCCTCCCGAAGTAAGTCACCCATCTGATTATAATACATCTGCTTTCCATCCCTGAAACCCCACTTGTAATTTTCTTTTGCTATCATATCCCCTGCCAGGTTGAATCTTGTCCAACTCCCCTCTTTTTTATTATCATTATAATACCCCTGTTCCTCATATCCAGGCTCACCCCTCACCTCTTCGTATCTAACCACCCAAGGGCCTTGTTTACGCTTTTGCATGTCCACTCTGTTCAAGGTATCTCCTCGAGGCGAAACCATGAAATCCAGCCATTTTTGTGCATTCAATTCTGTGCTAACTAAAACAGAAAAAATCAATAGAGATATTATTCGCATGGCAGAATTTTTTATGTGAGAAATCATAAATTGCATCATCGTAAATTTATTCAAAACCATCCACATGTTTGCCAAACATTTTGCCAAAAAATCTTGTGAGCGTCTTTGCCTTTCAGTTTTAATCATATGTAGCATCAATGTTAGTCTTATTGCACAAGTCAAGCCAAGCAATGGGATTGAAAGAGTTAAAAACTTACAGGAGAAATCTGCAAGGGCTGCCAATAGCATTGCGAAGGATGTTGCCTTTAGAAACATTGGTCCGGTTATCATGAGCGGGCGTGTAGATGACATTGAAGTGAATCCTGCTGATCCAACCGAATTTTATGTGGCATATGCTACCGGCGGTTTGTGGCATACCACCAACAACGGACAAAGCTTTACGCCGATTTTCGACAATGAATCTTTTATTGGCATTGGAGATATTGCAGTGGATTGGAAAAACAGTGTGCTCTGGATTGGTACTGGAGAAGTCAACAGCAGTCGCTCTTCCTACGCCGGTATTGGTGTATACAAGAGTGTAGACAAAGGCAAGAGCTGGCAATATTGCGGATTGCCAGAATCACATCATATTGGTAAAATCTTATTGCATCCATCAGACCCGAATATTGCATGGGTAGCGGCATTGGGACATCTTTATACCCCAAATAAAGAAAGAGGTGTATTTAAAACAACAGATGGAGGAAAATCATGGAAGCAAACCTTGTTTGTAGATGACAATACCGGTTCAGTTGAAATGGATATCAACCCAATGAATCCTTCAGAAGTCTATGCAGCGATGTGGCACAGGGAAAGAAAAGCCTGGAACTTTGTAGAAGGTGGTTCCACTTCCGGCGTCTACAAAAGTAATGATGGCGGCGAAACATGGAAGCTTACAACCCAGTCTGGTAGCGGATTTCCACAAGGTGAAGGTGTTGGACGTATTGGCATCGCCGTATATCCCAAGAACCCCATGGTTGTTTATGCTGTAGTGGATAATTATAATCTTCGTCCTGATACCACAAAAGCAGACACCGGTAGAATCGCAATTAAAGACCTGAAAGGAATGACAAATGAAACATTTTCATTATACAGCGATAATTCCGTAGATCGATTTATTAGAATGAATGGACTTTCAGCAGAATACAGTGCAAAATCATTGAAAGAGGCAATCAAAAATGGTAAAACAAGTACCACTGAATTATATACTTCTCTGTTTGATGAAGGTGCAGGACCTGCGGCCAATGAAATTTATGGTTGTGAAGTGTATAAAAGTGAAAATGGGGGTCAAATCTGGACTCGCACGCACGAAAAACCTTTGAGTATTTACAATACGTATGGGTATTATTTTGGAAAGATCTTTATATCGCCTTTGAATGAAAATAAAATTGTCATCACTGGGTTTTCTGCTGATATTTCAACGGATGGAGGCAAGACCTTTACAACCATGGATAAAAGCAATACACATGCTGACTGGCATGCGGTGTGGTTTAATCCTTTGAAAGATGACCATCTCATTGCAGGAAATGATGGTGGATGTAACATTAGCTATGATGCAGGCAAGAATTGGTTTAAGGCCAATACACCAGCTGTTGGGCAATATTATGCTATTGCGGTAGACAATGAGAAGCCTTATAATGTATATGGAGGCTTGCAAGACAATGGATCCTGGTATGGCCCTTCAACAAACCGGGAATCCGTAGATTGGATAAATCAGGGACAGTATGCCTATAAGAATTTGAATGGAGGTGACGGCATGCAAGTGCAGGTGGATCCAAGAGATCACAATGTTGTTTACAGTGGATCACAATTTGGTTTTTATTCTAGAATGAACAAAAACAAATCAGAAACGAAATTTTTGAGATTGCCATCAGGTGAAATTAAAGAGCCAAAAAACAGGATGAACTGGCAGACACCCATCCTTCTTTCAAAACACAATCCAGATATCCTTTATATGGCTTCAAATGCGTTATATAGGAGTTTCAACAAAGGAGATAGCTTTGAAAAAATCAGCGGTGATCTTACGAATGGTAAAAAGACAGGAGATGTACCCTTTGGAACGCTTACAACAGTATCAGAATCGCCTCTTAAGTTTGGTTTGATTTATACTGGTTCTGATGATGGCGTCGTATCCTTGACAAGAGATGGTGGATACAATTGGGTGCGACTTGGATTGCCTGATAAAAAAGGAATGGGTGGATTGCCACAGGGAATGTATATCAGTCGCGTGCTTGCTTCCAGATACAAAGAAGGTCGTGTTTATGTAACCATGAATGGCTACAGGGAAGATCATTTTAATGCATATGTATTTTGCAGTGATGATTATGGCATGACCTGGAAAAAGCTTGGCAATGATTTGCCGATGGAATCAGTGAATGTAATCAGGGAAGACCATATCTCAGAGAATATTCTGTATGTAGGAACAGATGGTGGAGCCTATGTGAGCAAGGATGCTGGCAACAGTTTTTCACAGTTTACAAAAGGTCTGCCAGCTTCACTACCTATTCACGATATAGCTATTCAGGAACGTGAGAACGAGATCGTATTGGGATCTCATGGAAGAAGTTTGTTTATTGGGAAGTTGGAGGGCATCAACAAAAAATAAGGCAAGGAGGCAACGAGGCAAAGAGTTTTACAAAAAAAGGGAGCAGATTTGATTCTGACTCCCTTTTAAATTATTGTTATTTTCTTAAAAAATCTCCTTGCCTAATTGCCTCGTTGCCTCCTTGCCTAACTAACAAGCCACCTCACCGCCAATGCATAGCCTTTGAGGCCTAGTCCACAGATGGTTCCTTTTGCCTTGGCAGATACATGAGAAATCTTTCGGAAGTCTTCTCGTGCATGTACATTGGAAATATGCACTTCAATCAATGGGGCTGAAATTGCAGCAATGGCATCCCCAATAGCCACTGAGGTATGGGTATATCCGCCGGGGTTCATAACAATTCCATCTGCACTAAAACCTGCTTTTTGTATTGCGTCAATGAGTTCCCCTTCAATATTGCTTTGAAAATAATCAAATTCAACATCATTGAATTCCTTGCGCAGTGATTCCAGATAGGTATCAAAGCCTTCTGTTCCATACACACCCGGTTCTCTCTTTCCAAGGAGATTCAGGTTGGGTCCATTGATGATGGTGATTTTTTTCATGGATTAATTATTGTTGATCAGATTGATGAAATCATCAAAAAGATAACGGCTATCATGCGGGCCAGGTGTGGCTTCCGGGTGATATTGCACAGAGAATGCAGGACGATCTTTTAGCCTGATTCCTTCTATTGAATCATCATTCAAATTGATGTGTGTAATCTCTGTATTATCAGAATTTCTGATTGCATTTGCATCAACTGCAAATCCATGATTCTGGGTGGTGATTTCACAAAGTCCAGTAATTAGGTTCTTCACCGGATGATTTAATCCCCTGTGTCCATGATGCATTTTAAATGTGGAGATGCCATTGGCGAGTGCCAACAATTGGTGGCCTAAACAGATACCGAACAAAGGTTTCCTTGTTTCGAGGATTTGTTTCACTGTATCAACTGCATATCCCATGGAAGATGGATCACCAGGACCATTGGAAATAAAATAACCATGTGGTTCAAATTGTTGCAAATCTTCAAAAGAAGTTTTTGCAGGATGCACACGCACATAGGCCCCACGATCTGCAAGGCATTGCACTATATTTTTTTTCACACCAAAATCTAGCACAGCGATACGAATGGATGCATTGGGATCACCCAAATGATACACTTCTTTTGTCGTTACAACCGAGGCAAGTTCCAATCCATCCATGGAAGGAACCGCTTTTAATTGCGATTTCAGTTCTTCTAGATCGATGTTTTCAGAGGAAATGATACAGTTCATGGCACCTTTTTCCCTGATATGAGAAACGAGAGCCCTGGTATCTACATCTTCAATAGAAACAACTCCTTGCTCAATAAGGTAATTCTGAAGAGAATCTGTTGCCTGAATACGGCTATATCGTTCTTCCAGATTACGCCCAATAAGGCCTTTTATTTTTACAGTATTGCTTTCAACATCTTCTGGCTTCACACCATAGTTTCCTGTATGAACATTGTTCATAATCAAAACCTGACCAAAATAGCTTGGATCAGTGAATACTTCCTGATATCCGGTCATGCCGGTATTGAAACACAATTCACCAGAGGTAGTTCCTATTTTTCCAAATGAACGGCCATGAAATACCATACCGTCTTCCAACACAAGTACTGCCGGTACACTTTTCACTTCTTGATTTGACATGAAAGGGATTTTGGGTGCAAAATAAAAAAGGCAGGAATAAAAATCCTGCCTTTTAAAGATAAATTATCAACATTCTGAAAATTACTCAGCTGCTGTTTCTTCTGAAGGCGCTGCAGGAGCTTCTTCAGCAGTTGTTTCAGCAGGTGCTGCTTTTTTCTTACCAGCTGAACTTCTTCTTGTCTTCTTGGCTGGAGCTGCAGAATCTGCTATTCCTTTACCGTAGATTTCGTTGAAGTCAACTAATTCGATCATGGCTCTTTCAGCGTTGTCACCCAAACGGATGCCAAGCTTAATGATGCGAGTATAACCTCCAGGACGTCCAGCTACTTTTGGAGCAATCACTGTAAAAAGTTCTTTTACAGCGGTTTTGTCGTTCAAGTAAGAGAAAACAACACGGTGATTGTGCATGATTTGCTCTTTGCTGTCTGCTTTCTTTGTTTTTGTAATCAATGGCTCAATGTATGTTCTCAGTGCCTTTGCTTTTGCAAGGGTTGTAACGATACGCTTATACTGGATAAGCTGGCAGGCCATGTTTGTCATTAAAGCCTCGCGGTGGGCTTTGGTACGACCTAAATTGTTGATTTTGTCTCCGTGACGCATGATTGTTGTTTTGAGGCTGTACCGTGTCAGGAATTACAGCCGGCTTATAATGCGGGTTTCCCCGGTTAATTAAAATTCATCTACATCGATACCCAATTTCGCAAGGTCCATACCGAAATGGAGACCTCTTTCTTGGAGTACTTGTTCGATTTCAGAAAGTGATTTTTGACCGAAGTTTCTAAACTTCATCAGGTCTTCCTGCTCGTATTGAACGAGTTGGCTAAGACTGTTGATTTTAGCAGCTTTCAGGCAGTTGAAGGCACGAACTGAAAGATCGAGGTCTTCCAATGGAGTCTTCAGTACTTTTCTGAGTTGAAGCGTTTGTTCATCAACGAGATCTTCTTTCTTTTCTTCTTTGTTGTCGAAGGTGATATTTTCATCAGTGATGATCATCAGGTGTTGGATCAGAATCCTGGAAGCTTGTTTAACAGCTTCCTCAGGATGAATTGTTCCATCTGTAGATACATCAAGGAGGAGTTTTTCGAAGTCTGTACGTTGTTCAACACGTGTATTTTCAATAGCATACTTCACATTCTTAATTGGAGTGTGAATAGAGTCGATAGGAATATATCCGAATGGAGTATCCTTTACCCTATTATCTTCAGAAGGTACATAACCCCTTCCTTTAGAAATATGCAATTCAATATTAAACTTTGCAGTAGGATCCATGGTGCAAATCAGCAATTCTGGGTTCATCACCTGGAATGTACCGGTAACCTCATCAATCATACCTGCAGTAAATTCAGATTTACCTTTGATGTTCAAAGTGAGTTTTTCAGTTTGTACATCATGATCTAGGATTTTCTTTAACCTGATTTGTTTCAAGTTAAGGATAATCTCAGTTACATCTTCAACAACACCTTTAAGTGTAGCGAATTCATGATCTGCTCCTTCAATTACAATACCAGTAATTGCATAACCCTCAAGAGAGTTAAGCAAAACCCTGCGTAGTGCATTACCGATAGTTACACCATATCCTGGTTCCAAAGGACGGAATTCGAATTGTGCTTCAAAATCAGTAGCTTTCTGAAGAATGATCTTGTCCGGTTGTTGGAAATTTAAAATGGCCATATTTAAATTTCAGTTTTGTTTGTTAGACCCGAAAGTATCGGGAAACGGGTGATTTAAAAAACCTATGATGCCATCAGGCATCAGGGTGGTTACTTAGAATACAATTCAACGATCAATTGCTCTCTAATGTTCTCTGGAACATTTTCCCTTTGAGGATAAGCAACGAAAGTTCCTGTAAGTGAAGCTTCATTGAAGTCAACCCATCCAATTTTTGGATTCTTTGGCTTAACATGTCCAGTGAGGCTAGCGTTTCCTGCACTCTTGTCTTTCAGTGAAATTACATCACCAGGTTTCAATTGGCAAGAAGGTATGTTTACTACAACATCGTTAACCATAATGTGCTTATGGGCAACAAGTTGACGTGCAGCAGGGCGAGAAGGAGCGATACCCATACGATATACGGTATTGTCAAGACGTGCTTCAAGAAGCATAATCAGGTTTTCACCAGTTACGCCTTTAAGACGTGCAGCTTCTTCAAAAGTCTTGCGGAACTGACGCTCCAACACACCATAGGTATATTTTGCTTTTTGTTTCTCTTTCAACTGAATAGAATATTCACTTGGAGATTTACGTTTTTTAGTAGCTCCATGTTGACCTGGAGGGTTGCTGTTCTTGTCGAGGTACTTACCATTTCCAAGAATCGGTTCACCGAAGATCCTGGAGATTCTTGTTTTGGGGCCTGTGTAACGTGCCATAAAAATTAAATATTTATTGATTTTTTAAGAATAACAACCGATTATGAAAAAATCAAAAAACTGAATCGGCTGCCTTGTATGAATAAGAATTATACGCGACGCTTTTTAGGAGGACGGCAACCATTGTGTGGAAGCGGAGTCACATCCTTGATCATCACAACTTCGATACCAGAATTGGCAAGAGCGCGGATAGCACCTTCTCTACCAGAACCAGGACCTTTTACATATACATCCACACGCTTCAAACCTGCTTCAAGAGCAACTTTAGCGCAATCTTGTGCGGCCATCTGAGCTGCATAAGGTGTGTTCTTTTTAGAACCCCTGAAGCCCATTTTACCGGCACTGCTCCAAGAGATAACCTGACCTGTTTTGTTTGTCAAGCTGATGATGATGTTGTTAAAAGTGGCGTTGATGTGGGCATCTCCGAAGGAATCAACTTTTACCACCCTTTTCTTTGCAGCTGCTTTGGCGCTGTTTTGTTGTGCTTTAGCCATAATGTGTTAAAAAAGGTATTCAAAATACTGTCAGTCTAAAAGACCCTGCTCAACCCTCACCTGCACCTTGGAATCCGGCGCTGAACAGTTAAAAATTGGTGCTTATATAAAAAAGCAAGAACCGGCTTGGCCGGTCTTACTCAATTATTATTTTTTAGGTGCCTTCTTCTTACCGGCAACTGTCTTCCTCTTTCCTTTTCTTGTACGTGCGTTTGTCTTCGTACGCTGACCCCTTACAGGAAGTCCTTTACGGTGACGAAGTCCACGGTAACAAGCGATATCCAACAAACGCTTGATAGACATCTGCACCTCAGAGCGAAGTTGACCTTCCACCTTGAACTCATTCGTAATGATATTCCTGATGGCGTTCAATTCATCATCATTCCACTGGTTAACTTTCTTATTGTAGTCTATACCTGCCTTGTCAAGAATGTAACGGGCAGTGGAATTACCGATGCCGAAGATGTAAGTGAGACCTATTTCTCCCCTTTTGTTCTTTGGCAAATCTATACCTGAGATACGAGCCATAAATGTTTATTGATTTTTACGATTTAGTTGAATTTGTTATTAGCCTTGGCGTTGTTTAAAACGAGGATTTTTCTTGTTAATCACAAACAACTTTCCTTTCCTGCGCACGATCTTACAATCTGCACTGCGCTTTTTAATGGATGCTCTTACTTTCATATTTGTCGTTTAAGCCCTAAGGCATGATTTATTTATACCTAAAAATGATCCTTCCTCTTGTCAAATCGTATGGACTCATCTCAACTCCAACCCTATCACCAGGCAGAATTCTGATATAGTGCATCCGCATTTTTCCCGAAATGGTTGCCAATATCTCATGTCCATTCTCTAACTTCACTTTAAACATCGCATTGCTTAAAGCTTCGATGATAATTCCGTCCTGTTTAATGAGAGCTTGTTTCGCCATACTTTTTGGGTGCGCAAAGATAAGAAAAGCTTCTTAATTAGAAAATTTCTTTTGAAAAATAAATGAATGAACATTTTTTTAAAGCTATTTTCTTTGCAGCAGGGTGCGAATTTACTACAAAATATTGATTTACAGACTGATGAAAACAATCATTTGCCTTTCTGATACGCATGGTTTACTGGACCCAAGGATTTTACCCTATTTGGAGGGGGTGGATGAGATATGGCATGCAGGTGATATTGGAGACCCATCCATCGTGCAAGTGCTTGAAAACAAAGCAATTCTGAAATCTGTGTATGGAAATATTGACGACCATAGGGTAAGGTCTTTATGCCCTGAATGGGCCATTTGGCAAACAGAAGAGATCAAAATTATGATGACCCATATTGCAGGCCGTCCCCCAAAATATAACCCTGAAGTGCTTGAAAAAATAAAAAAAGAAAGGCCGAAAATTTTCATTTGCGGCCATTCACATATTTTATTGGTTCAGTATGTTGAATCATTGGATTGCCTTCACCTGAACCCCGGTGCCTGTGGTAAACAAGGCTGGCATAAGGTTCAAACAATGCTCCGATTCCAAATCGATGGTTCTGACATCAAGAATATGGAGGTGATTGAACTTCAGAGGTTAGGCGTTAGAAGCTAGGGGCTAGGGGTTAGAAAATAGAATTCCTTGTTTCTCCGTTTCACCGTTTCACCGTTTCCCCGTTTCTCCGTTTTTCCGTTTCTCCGTTTCTCCGTTTCTCCCTACAATTACATTCCTGGGAATAGAGGCCTTGCAACTGCAGCTTTATAAGGCCATGGCACCGCAACCAAAATCAATAACAATGCCAACGCAAAAGCATTTAAAGCCTTCTTGTATTTAACATCATCTGCAAGATCTTTTTTGGAAAACAAATAACCTCTGGTAATTAATATGATGGCGAGTATCATGGTAACGGGATGCTCCATTTGAAAAAACCGTTGAACTGGATCCTTCATATTTAACCCTATAGAAAAAATACCCAACCTGCCAAAAGTCCATTGGTACAGACCCAACAAAAGGGTAACATGAGATGCTATCATGGTAAACAACCAAATTTTTTTATCACTTGCAGAAAATACTTTATTTCCTTTCCAACCGGTGTATGCCTTGAAGATGGAAAGCAACAACAATATTAAAATCACCCAACGAAGAAAATTATGAAGATGAACGAGTCCTGTTTGCATTTTTTATTATTTGATATCAAAGGTAAGGAAATAATGGAAGTTAGGTGTTAGGGGTTAGGTGTTAGGTGTTAGGTGTTAGGGGTTAGGTGTTAGGGGTTAGGTGTTAGGGGTTAGGTGTTAAATGGATTCACTCCTAACACCTAACCCCTAACTTCTAACAACTATTATTTAACTTGCGCCATGCCTTCATTACAATTTACACTGGAGTCTACAGACCCAAACAGCAAAGCAAGAGCTGGAAAGATTACAACAGACCACGGAACCATTGAAACACCCATTTTCATGCCAGTAGGTACCGCTGGATCTGTGAAAGCAGTCAGTCAAAAACAATTGAAAGAGGATGTACAGGCACAGATCATCCTTGGCAACACATATCATCTTTATTTAAGGCCCGGACTGGACGTTCTTAAAGCGGCAGGAGGTTTGCATCAGTTCAATCATTGGGACAGGCCTATATTGACAGACAGTGGTGGATATCAGGTTTTTTCATTGGCAGCCAACAGAAAAATCAGTGAAGAAGGTGTGGTTTTCCAAAGCCATATCGATGGTTCAAAACACTTGTTCAGTCCCGAAAAAGCCATGGACATTCAACGAGTGATTGGGGGTGATATCATCATGGCTTTCGATGAATGTCCGCCCTACCCCAGTGAATACAAGTATGTGAAATCATCCATGGAGCTTACACACCGTTGGCTTGACAGGTGTTTTGAGCATTTCAACAACACAGAACCCTTGTATGGACATACACAAAATCTTTTTCCGATTGTACAAGGGGGTACAGAAAAAGATTTACGAAAGGCCTCATGTGAATATATTGCGTCAAAGGATGCAACAGGAAATGCCATTGGCGGTTTGAGTGTAGGAGAACCCACTGAAATGATCCATGAATATTGTGGATGGTGTTGTGAACATCTTCCTGAAAACAAACCTCGATACCTGATGGGTGTGGGAACGCCAGCAGATTTACTTGAATGTATTGCGTTGGGGGTGGATATGTTTGATTGTGTGATGCCCACCCGAAATGGGCGAAATGCCATGCTCTTTACAACAGAGGGGATCATCAATATTGATAACAAAAAATGGGAATTTGACTACAGTGTCATAGATGCAGGATTGTCAAACGAAACATCCAATTATTACTCAAAATCATATCTCAGGCATTTGATGAAAAGCAAGGAAATTCTGGGTTTGACAATAGCCAGTATCCAAAACCTGGCTTTTTATCTTTGGCTGGTGGGTGAAGCAAGAAAACACATTGTTGCAGGAGATTTCAGTAGTTGGAAATCAAATATACTACCCATTATTATGAGGAGACTTTAAATCAAAGAGAAAAGAGCTTGCCTGCCATAGGCAGGAAAAGTGAAAAGTGAAAAGTGAAAGTAGGAGATAGAAAAAACGTACATTTCATTGATAAAACAATTCTAAACATCAAGTAATGAAATCAATCCATACACTTATCATGCTGCTGATTATTTCTACAGCAGGTTTTGCACAAAACAATTCAGAATACCAAAAGCAACTTTTCATAGAAGGTACGGATACATTGCCGATTAGGATAATGTATCCCAAGGATTATGATAACACAAAAAAATATCCTGTTATTATTTTTATGCATGGTTCGGGAGAAAGGGGAAACAACAATGAAGCTCAATTGAAATGGGGTGGAGATCTTTTCCTGAATCCAATGGTTAGAACGAAATATCCAGCATTCGTAATTTTTCCACAATGCACATCAAAAAGCAAGTGGTCAGAATACAATAAAAGTTCAGCAACAGATAGCACAGGATATGCATGGCAAGCAGATCAACAAATTTTAAGACCATTGCAATTGGTATCCGATTATATAGACTCATTGATCCTATCCCCTCTTGTAGACCGAAAGAAAATATACATAGGAGGCTTATCTATGGGAGGATTTGGAACATGGGAACTATTATGGAGAAAGTCTGAAATATTTGCTGCAGCTATTCCAATTTGCGGTGCAGGAGACCCTGCCAAAATTAAATCATACCGTCGCAAGATGCCCATTTGGATATTTCATGGTGACAAAGACCCTCAAATCCCCGTATCCAACTCAAGACTTTTTTATAATATCCTGAAACACAAAAATCGGAATGTGAAATATACAGAGTATGCTGGTGTTGGCCATGAAAGTTGGAGAAATGCATTTGCTGAGCCTGAATTACTTCCTTGGTTATTTTCGCAGAAACTAAAATGAAATATTCATTCCTGCAGTAAAATTGAATAAAGGTGCTGCATTGTAATATCTGGATCCAAATGCATTCAGATCATTTCCCAAACTATACTTTGCATTTCCCAGATTATCCATAAGATAAAAGATTTCAATCTCTTTATTATGGACCTTGGATTTAAATCCAGTTTTTATTTGCCAAAGTCTATATGATGATGCTAAAGCTGAATTGGCATCATTGAGTGGTGTGGAGGAAATATAGTTTAGGGAGCAGTTAATATATAGTTTTTTGAGAAATTCGGTTTCGATTGACAAAAATCCAATTTCGTGGGGCACTCCTGTAATCATCTTTCCTGCATAATTTGTAGTTCCAATGGTATATTGATTGAAAGAAAAATGGTTGTTGGCATAAGATGCAGAAAATTTCAACTGCTGAATGGTTTTTGATGAAGGCATGTTCAACGCAATCACGGACAATTCTGTTTCAAAGCCCTTTTGAATAGTACTTCCTGCATTGACAAAATATTCAGATCCCGCTGAATTTGTTTGTCGGATGATAGCATCTTTCAGCCTAAAATCAAACCAACTAAAATTCCATAAAAGTCGATTTTGCCACAAGTTTGATTTTAATCCAAATTCACTATTCCAACCATGTTCGGCTTGAAGACCTGAATAAATTCCACCCGCTGATGGTCTGACCTCTGCTATGGACGGTGCAGAATATCCCTTTGAAATCTGATAGAAAAATCCCAAGCCCTCATGAAAATCAAGCATAGCGGCAAACCTTGGCAATATTTGTTTATTAAATTTCATCAGTACATTTCCATTTGCAGGCAGTCCTTTTGTACGATTTAGTTCATATCTATAGCCATTATAACTTACCCCTGTCTGAATATGTAAAAAATCAAGTGGATCAATATTCACCTGTGAAAATAAAAATGATTGCTTAGCTAAAATCTTATCAATCACATTGTTTCCATCAGAAATTCCCTTGTTATTTCCACTGCTATCAATCGTATAATGTCCTTTTTGTCTTTCTAAGCCAGTAATCCATTTCAAAGCATGATAGGCTTTATTTTCATATACAAACTGAGTCCTGACACCGAAATTCAGTTCATTTCTTTTTTCAAAGTTTGTAATGAATGGATTTTTAAATCCAGTTAATGATGCTGTAAGGCTTGAAACCGATCTCCAATGCAAAGTCATTTGATTTGTATTGGTAATTCCCAAAAGTGCCGTTTTATTAAAAACCGCGGTATGCTGACTCAAAGCAGACGGTGTAACTGGAGATGCAGGTCTTGCCTGACGTGGATTTGCGGAATATTGTGCAGCAGTTAATCCGCCTGGTGTTTGATAGTATAAATCGGACAACATCAAAATAGCCTCGGTGGATTCTTTCGGATTGGTTTGTGATTTGATGTGCATCTGAATATTATCCTTTCGCATCCTACTCTGTTGTCTGTACCCATCTGATTGATCGTGGCCCTGGGAGATCTCTGCCGATAAATTTTTATTTCGTACGATATACGAAAAATGTTGATCCACCTTTCCATAACTCCCTGAGGCAATACCCATTTTATAGATTGAAGTGTCTTTACCAGGTTTAAAACTGGAAGCCTGATTGGAGAAAAGTAAAGTTCCACCTGTGCCTGCACCATAAAGGCTTCCCGAAGGCCCTTTTAAGACTTCAACACCACCAATATTATTGATATCGAGCATGTTTATGTATGTATTGCCACCAGCATCGGTAAGAATAAAATCATTGAGGTATACCTTAACATTTCGAACACCAAATGGTGAACGGATAAGACTACCTCTGATAGAAAAGCGATAACTTCCCGGTGAACGTTCTTCCATTCTGACACCAGGAATGGCATTAAAAGCAGGCAACATTGAAAAAGTGGTGAACTTTTTCATTTGTTTTTCAGAAATCGAAGATATGGAAGCAGGCACCAAAAGAGACTTTGTGTTGGATTCAAAGCCTTTCACAACAATTGTTTCAAGCTGCTTTGTGCTGTCAACCAAATCTTGGGAAAAAACTTGTAAAGACAATAATGAAATGACAAAAGTTACAAACAATCTAATCATAAACATGGCATAAAAATAGCATAAAAAAAGCCTGGTTTTATAACCAGGCTTTGATATAAGTTTGAATGTCTATTTCTTCATATACATCACTTCCTTCACGAGTTTCACTGTACGTGGCACATCTGGAAGGTATGCAGCAACCAAATTAGGTGCATAGTGCATTGGAGCATCTGCAGCTGTGATGCGTCTGATGGGAGCATCGAGGTAATCAAAACCTTCTTTTTGAATTCTGTAGCTGATTTCAGATGAAATAGATGCAAATGGCCATTGTTCTTCAACAATCACAAGCCTGTTTGTTTTTTTCACACTCTCCAGAATGGTCATCCAATCGAGTGGACGAATGGTTCTCAGGTCAATCACTTCTGCGCTGATTCCTTCTTTTTCAAGTTCCTCAGCCGCCGCAAGTGCAACCTTCATCATTTTATTGAAAGAAACAATTGTTACATCACGGCCTGGTCTTTTTACATCAGATTTGCCAATAGGAATCAGATACTCTTCTTCGGGTACTTCACCTTTTTCACCATACATCACTTCACTTTCCATGAACATCACAGGATCGTCGTCGCGTATAGCACTCTTAAGGAGGCCTTTGGCATCGTATGGATTCGAAACAGAAATCACCTTCAAACCTGGGATGTTGGCGTACATGCTTTCAAACGCAGTTGAGTGCTGAGCTCCTAATTGTCCAGCAGAACCGTTTGGACCTCTGAAAACAATAGGACAACCAACCTGTCCGCCGCTCATTGCGAGCATTTTAGATGCAGTATTTAGGATCTGGTCCAAAGGTAAAACACCAAAGTTCCATGTCATAAACTCTACAATTGGTCTGAGTCCGTTTTGTGCTGCCCCAACGGCAATAGCTGAAAAACCAAGCTCAGCAATAGGTGTGTCAATGATTCGTTTTGGTCCGAATTCATCTAGCATACCTTGACTGACTTTGTAAGCGCCATTGTATTCAGCAACTTCCTCACCCATAAGGAGCACTCTTTCATCCCTTCTCATCTCCTCTTGCATGGCTTCCCTGAGGGCTTCACGAAATGCAATAATTCTACCCATAATTACTGTTTAAAGAAGTGCAAAAGTAACCCATGATATGGAATCAGCAAAATGTTGTTTACCAGACCCGATTGGGCATAAAAAAGCCCCGACTTGCGGGGCTTTAAAATATCAGGCGTGATGGGCTTTAAATGTAATTTGGTTTCATAGTCAGGACGCCTGCGGTTTTTTTTGATCACCGATTTTCGGTCATCAACATTAGGATTGGATAATAATTGGTTCTTTTAGGATGCTGGATTACGGGACTTGGATTTGATAGGATGTTGGATTTTTTCAATTTGGTTTTTATTGGTTGGACGCCAAGCTTGGATTGATCAAATCT
>CANFHO010000041.1 GCA_947447005.1 Chitinophagaceae bacterium | reverse complement strand
CTCGGGTTCAACTCCCGATCCCGCTACAAAGAAAGGTCTCGAAAGAGACCTTTTCTATTAATATGAGACTTACTTATTTGCCGGATTCATATCCGCCGAAGGCGGACTCGGGTTCAACTCCCGATCCCGCTACAAAGAAAGGTCTCGAAAGAGACCTTTCTTATTTTCAATTACTTCATTTTATCATACCTGGGTAACGAGTATCCATTATGATATTCTTTGAGCAAGTATTTCTGATTGATGGCATTGTCTGTAAACTGTCCTGTTGTTTTATCCCATGCCAATTTCTGTCCAGAGCGATAGGCGATATTTCCCATTTGTGCTACAGTGGCCACATGTGCCCCTGCCTGGATAGAGCAATGGAGATCTTCCATTTTTCTGGAGCGTACTGCATCAATAAAATTGACCCAATGTTTATCCAGCCCATTGTCCATGGATTTTTCCAAAGGCTTGCTCACTTTATTCTTTCCCTGACGTTCTTCAATGACTTCCCAACCATTGCGATCCACGATCAATGTGCCGTTATTTCCAATGAATGCTATCCCATGATCGCGGCCATATGATCCATTGTCGATTCCCATCGCAGAATCCCATACCAAGTTGAATTTATCAAACTCATACAAGGTAGTCAGGGTATCTGGTGTTTCTTCATACAAATCAGGATATGCAAATCGCCCACCCATGCCACAAATGGAAGTAGGTAGTTCAGCTTTCATTCCAATGAGCGCATAATCCAACAGATGAACACCCCAATCGGTCATCAACCCACCTGCATAATCCCAGAACCATCTAAAATGAAAATGAAAACGACTTTTGTTGAAAGGACGTATAGTTGCGGGACCTAGCCATTGCTTATAATCAACGCCAGCGGGTGGAGCACTATCAGGTACTACAGGTTGGGGACTCATCCATCCTTGATAACACCATACTTTGGCAGTTCTGATATTTCCCAATTGACCGCTGTGAACAAAATCCACTGCATTTTTGAAATGTTGTTGACTGCGTTGCCATTGTCCGGCTTGCACTACCCGATTGTATTTTTGTTGGGCAGCCACCATGGCACGACATTCAACGATGGAATTTCCAACGGGCTTTTCAACATATACATCTTTCCCTGCCTCGCAGGCATGAATCATGATCAATGCATGCCAATGATCAGGTGTGCCAATGATGACCGCGTCAATATCTTTCTGATCCAACAGTTTACGATAATCGTTATATACCTTGATTTTTGATGTATCAATATTTTTTGCAGCAAGTTCTTTCAGTCTGACATCCAATACATTTTGATCCACATCACAAACAGCAGCCAGATTGACGCCAGGAACTTTAAGTGCAGCATTTAGATTCGCCCAACCCATGCCATTGATTCCTATTGCTCCGATATTGATTTGATCACTTGGTGCAATACTGTTTCGAATACTTTTATATTTTCCAGCAAACAGTGAGTCTGAAACCAGTGCTCCTGCCATCAAAAGTGATGTGTTCTTAATAAAGCTTTTGCGTGAAGGCATAGAATGTATTTTTTGAATAATTAATGTAAGAATAAAATTTCAATAATTGTTCATCCTTAAATCATTTATCACTAGGGATTAGCACAGGCATCCCCTTTTTCCAGGTTACTTTGACATTCGATAGATACCAGGTTTTCCCTTTGTCATTATTTCCTTGAAAGAATAGATAATCATCGCCCACAGGATTTGCAAAAATGTGTGGATGACCTGACTCGCTTGAGTTCCATTCACCAGGCTTTCCATTGGCTAAAAAGGGATTATTTGAAACTCTGGACCAGTGGATTCCATCTGAACTTGATGCCAATCCTATTTGCTGTGGGGCATTATTGTATGCACCGGCATAGAACATAAAAAGTTTACCATTCTTTTTTATAACGGATGCACCTTCAACACATTCTCCCTCCCATGACAATTCAGGCTTTAGAATAGAACTGTCAACTGAAATATTTTCCCATTCAGAACGATTGAAATTTGAATTTTCAGGAGCAACAGCAACCCCTTGCATTTGAACTTTATATTGTTTGTCTCTCGTAGCATAGTAAAGAAAGTATTTTCCTTTATAATGAATTACTTCAGCATCAATGGCCCTTCCACAAGTCCAATCACCCGTAGGATGAAAAATAGGATTTGTTTTATTCCTTGTAAAATGAATACCATCAACAGAAGTAGCATGACAAATGGCATCATTTATGCCATTGCCATAGGTTTGATAAAAAAGATTGACCTTTCCATCAACAACCAATGCACAAGGTGCAGCAAATCCTTTTTTCTCATATTCTGCATCAGCATCAACATTCACTTCACCAATTCGTTTCCAATCAATCAGGTTGTTGCTCTCTGCTATTCCGATTCCCCAGCCATGGATTACTCCTGATTTATCGGTAAATCCATGAACAGAGTAATACATCAAAAAACGACCATCAAATCTTATAACATGGGGATCCTTGGCTAATGGAATTCCATCACGTGATGCATCTGCGTACATCATTTTAGGCTTCTGAAGAGGGGAAAAAGAATAATTATAAAAAGACAAGAGCATCACAAGAAATACTCTTTTATAAGCATGTATTTGCATCTGATTAATTTAAAATGAAGGTTACTAAAGATAGAAAAATATTAAACAGGGTTCATGAAATTCATTTCCAAAGAGCAGTCATTTGAAATGTTGTAAAATGATGACCAGCATTTTTATTTCTTCAAATGTGTCTGAATTGACACATTTTGATAAATGAGCTGGATGCATTGCAGGATTGATATTCCTTTTAAATGGATAGACTCCTGTTTACCTAGAGCGTTTTTATAGGTTCAAAATTGAAATAAAACCACTTTCTTTGTTGCTTGATTTTATCATCTAACACTACATTAATGACCAATCATTTAAAGAAAAGCAATCCGTTGACATGGATTCCGACTACATGGTTTGCGATGGGCTTGCCATTTGTTGCGCTATCATCTGCAAGTGCAATCATGTATAAAAATTTTGGCATTTCTGATACCAACATCGCATTTTGGACATCTTTAATCATGCTTCCATGGACCCTGAAACCTTTATGGGGGCCATTTTTAGAAATGTTCAAAACAAAAAAATATTTTGTCTACATCACTCAAATATTTACAGGCTGCTTGTTTGGTTTGGTTGCCATATCACTTCATCTGGACCATTTCTTTTCAATTTCAATCGCATTGATGGCAATCATTGCCCTGAGTGCGTCAAATCATGATACCGCTGCTGATGGTATATACCTTAATGAACTAAACAGCAAACAACAGGCGCAATTTGTAGGTTGGCAAGGTGCTTTTTACAATATTGCTAAAATAGTTTCAGGTGGATTGCTGGTTTATGTGGCAGGTGAGTTGGAAAAGAAATTTGGATTGGTGGATGCCTGGATGATTGTGATGTTTCTATATGCTATCATCATGATAGTATTGGGAATCTATAACATGCGTGTTTTACCAACTGGAGGACAATCTCAAAAAGTAGAATCAATCAAAGATGGATTTATGATTTTAAAAGAAGTCATTATCACTTTTTTTCAGAAAAAAAATATCGTATTTGGCATCTTATTTATTTTATTGTACCGATTTGCAGAGGGTCAGGCTATAAAAATTACACCACTTTTTTTTAAAGCATCACGTGAACAAGGTGGCTTGGGACTTTCAACATCTGAGATTGGTTTGCTATATGGCGTTTTTGGTTCTGCTGCTTTTGTTTTGGGATCTATTGTTGCGGGATATTTTGTATCCAACAAAGGAGGCCTCAATAGAAAAACATTACTGATTTTATGCACCTTTTTCAACTTGCCATTTGCTGCTTATGCCTATCTGGCAATTGCGCAGCCTGCCAGCTTGAATATCATTGCAACTGCTGTTGCGGTGGAGTATTTTGGATATGGCTTTGGTTTTGTAGGATTGATTTTATATATCATGCAGCAGATGGCTCCGGGAAAATACAAAATGGCACACTATGCATTTGGAAGCGGCCTGACCAATTTAGGATTCATGTTGCCATCAATGATTAGTGGTTATGTGAGCGACAAAATAGGCTATCAATATTTTTTCATTTGGGTGTTGATTTCAACCATCCCAGCGTTTATCATTTCATGGATTGTACCACTTCCCAAAATGGAAGAGGCAGTTTAAATTAACATACTTAACATGATCATTACTGGAACCTTCATCGATGAAATAAGTCATGATATACCCCATCAAAATTGGGGACCAAAAGAATGGGAAAAAGATTTTCAATTCATGAAAGCTGCGGGCATCGATACTGTCATCGTTATCAGATGTGGTTATCGAAAATTTTTAACCTACCCATCAGATTATTTGATGAGCAAATACAATTGTTATAGGCCTCCCATTGATTTGATAGCGTTGTATTTAAAATTAGCAGAGCAATATGGAATGAATTTGTATTTTGGCTTGTATGATAGTGGAGAATATTGGGATACAGGAAATTTGCAAAGTGAAATAGATATCAACTATTTTGTAATTGATGAAGTGTGGAAGAAATATGGTCACCACAAGGCTTTTAAAGGTTGGTATCTGAGCACAGAAATAAGCAGAAAAACAAAAGGTGCCATCAATGCATTCAATAGTTTAGGTGAAATGTGTAAGAACATCAGTGGTCAATTGCCTGTTTTTATTTCTCCCTGGATTGATGGAAAGAAAGCAGTATTAGCTGCATCTGGCAGTTTGACTAAAGAAGATGCCATTTCCATTAAAGAACATGAAGATGAGTGGGATGAAATCTTTGACGGGATACATCAAAACATTGATGCCGTTGCATTTCAAGATGGTCATATCGACTTTCATGAGCTGGAACATTTTTTTACCATTAATAAAAAATTGGCTGACAAATATGGTTTATCCTGCTGGACCAATGCAGAAAGTTTTGACAGAGATATGCCTATAAAATTCTTACCTATAAAGTTTGAGAAACTAAAATTAAAACTCGAAGCCGCAGCTAAGTCAGGATATGACAAAGCGATAACTTTTGAGTTTTCTCATTTCATGAGCCCTCAATCGTCCTATATCCAGGCACATCATTTATTCAACAGGTATATGGAATATAAAAATGCATTCTAATGAACGCATACAGTTTAATCATCCGTGTTGATACAGAATTGGATTCAGTGGTGTGTTGATTAATTCTCCAATGGAAGCACCTGGGCACCAAGTGTTCCAATCGTTTTCCTGATTTTTATTTTCCGGATTTTTAAGCACCATATCCTTGTCCATATAAATGATTGTCATCACTTTTCTCATTTGATTGGTAGTATTTGCACCTGCTCTATGAAAGACCCAACCAGAATGAAAACTAATTTCACCTGCATCGAAAGGTTCAATGACATGTTTAAAATCTGTAATCTTGAGTTTTTGTTGAATGATTTTTTCGCTTTCATCTCCAATTTCCAATTCACGTCCTTCGGTTATTTGATGACTACCTGCACTAAACTCTAACGCTCCCAACGCTAATGGAGTAGCCTGTAAAGGTATCCATGCAGTAACAGTTTTATCTGTTTCCAAAGGCCAATAATACTGATCTGCATGCCATGGGGTGAATCCTCCACCGCCTTCTTTAAACAAGGCCTGGTCATGATATATCCGAACTCCTGTAGTTTGCATCAAGTCGGATGCAATCTTAGCAAGACGTTTGCTGAAAACAAATTCTTTGACAACTTCATCCTCCCTCCACAAATTGAACAATTGTAAAAATGCTTTACCGTAGGTACTTCTTTCTTCAAGAGGTGTATCCACGGTATTCATCTTGTTTACCAAATTTGTAATGGCCTCATTAAAAAAATCAAGTGTTTCATGATCCAAGACTTGCTTTAGTTTAATAAATCGATTTTTCTCATAAAAATCAATTTGCTCAGATGTCAATGCATAAGGCAGTTCTAACGCTTGTTTGATATGTGAAGTCAATTCCATAATTATGATTTAGTGGATAATAATCCTTAAATTAATAAAACTAAAAATTGAAATATACTTTTTACAATGAAAATTCACTGCGGAATTAAAACATATTTTCCGATTAAACCCATTTTGTAGGTATTTACACGTATCTTAACAAAGACTTACTACTACATCTGTGATAATTTTTCTACTCAAAATGAACAAACTCATTTATTTATATAAGATTTGTCATTAATAAGTAAAGACAAGAAAACGAATCTTTACTTTCCTGTTAAGGCCTGGCTCGTAGGTATTTATTTTTTAACCATTTAAACACCTTTACTATGACCAGGATCAACTCCTACTGCCAAACTTGCACCGTCAAGAATTGCATCATGCTTAAATCTTTTGATCAAGATGGACAGCAGATTTACAAGCCTTTCAAGCATCATTATGAATTCAAGAAAGGAGAGACTATTTTCCGTGAGGGAGATGAAATCAATGGACTGTATTTTATTCAGTCTGGCGTCATCAAACTCGAGATGAACAGTCACACCCAACGCCCATTCATTTTGAGATTAATTGGATCAGGCCAAACGATGGGACATCGTTTTTTAAGTTACACAGGGCTTCAGCCTTATACAGCCACTGCCATTGAAGACAGTCGCGTGTGTTTCATCGAACTCGGTTTCTTCAAAAATCTTGTACAAAAAAATGAGCTTTTACAGGAAGAGATCAGGAAGATCTTCCTGAAAGAAATCAGACACACAGAGGTAAAACTACTTCAGGTTGCCCAACAAACTGTTCGTGAAAAAGTAGCAGGCATCTTGGTGCACATGGCTGAAACATATAATTACAAGCAAACAGGTATGGGAATCAGGGTACATATCGACAGACAAGAGATGGCTGACCTGGCTGGAACCACCAAAGAACAGGTTTCAAGGGTATTGGCTGATTTTGACCAAGAGCAATTGGTTAGATTCAGAGCCAAACACTTCAAATATCTCGCTGTAGACAGATTAAGACAGATTGCCGACAATCACGCTATCCATATTAACGAACCTTTGGAAGTTGCGGTGTAAAAACCCGCAATTTCACATTGGTTTATTGAAGGGTACTTAGTACCTTTGCGCCACGAAAATCATTACCATGGCAGCAAAGATCAAAGTAAACAATCCCGTTGTAGAACTCGACGGTGATGAGATGACTAGAATCATCTGGAAATTCATCAAAGACAAATTAATTCTTCCTTACCTGGACCTTGATATCAAGTATTATGACTTGGGTGTTGAATACAGGGACGAAACAAATGATCAGGTAACCATTGATGCAGCCAATGCTATCAAGCAATATGGTGTTGGAATCAAATGTGCGACCATCACGCCGGATGAAGCACGTGTGAAAGAGTTCAACCTGAAACAGATGTGGAAGAGTCCAAACGGAACCATTCGTAACATCCTTGATGGAACAGTTTTCAGAGAGCCCATCGTAATTAAGAACATTCCAAGATTGGTAACCAATTGGGATAGTCCAATCATTGTAGGACGTCATGCATTTGGTGATCAGTATCGTGCCACTGACTTTGTTGTTCCTGGAAAAGGAAAACTTACCATCAAATTTGAAGGTGAGGACGGACAAGTGATTGAGCATGAAGTATACCAGTATAAAGGTGCCGGTGTTGCATTATCCATGTATAACACGGATGAGAGCATCATGGGGTTTGCAAGAAGCTGTTTTAACATGGCTTTGCAAAAAAAATGGCCTTTGTATATGAGTACCAAGAACACCATTTTGAAAAAATACGATGGTCGTTTCAAAGATATCTTCCAAGACATCTATGAAAACGAATTCCAGGCACAATATGAAGCCTCAGGAATTACCTATGAGCACCGCTTGATTGATGACATGGTAGCAAGTGCTTTGAAATGGAATGGCAATTTTGTTTGGGCTTGTAAAAACTACGATGGAGATGTGCAAAGTGATACGGTTGCACAAGGTTTTGGTTCACTTGGTTTGATGACATCGGTGTTGGTAACTCCTGATGGCAAAACCATGGAATCAGAAGCAGCACATGGCACTGTTACCCGTCACTACAGAGATCATCAAAAAGGGAAACCCACTAGCACCAATCCAATTGCATCTATTTTTGCATGGACACGCGGTTTAGCTTTCAGGGGTAAGTTGGACGACAACCAAGCATTGATAGATTTTGCAAATGCACTTGAGGCGGTTTGTATTGAAACTGTAGAAGAAGGCAAGATGACCAAAGATCTCGCGGTATGTATCCATGGAAACAAAGTAAACCATGGTGATCATTATCTTTATACCGAAGAATTTCTTGATGCCATTGATCAGAATTTGCAGATGAAATTAGCATAAATAGTGGAATGGTGGAAGAGTGGAATGGTGGAATGGTGGAATAGTGGAATAGTGGAATAGTGGAATAGTGGAATGGTGGAAGAGTGGAAGAGTGGAATGGTGGAATAGTGGAATGGTGGAATGGTGGAAAAGTGGAATGGTGGAAGAGTGGAAAAGTGGAACTGAAAATTTATGCTTCAAAATAAAATAGCCCCTCAATGGGGCTTTTTTTATTACAAAGATTTCTAGCCTAAAAACTTAAATACATCCACTACTCCACTTTTCCACCATTCCACCATTCCACTATTCCACTCTTCCACTCTTCCACTACTCCACCATCCTTCGAAGAAGCAATCTCCCCGATTCCGCATTGAATCCCGCGAAGCGGCCACGTTGAACAATCAAGTCATTGTTGTTAGGGTGACTGATAAAATAATGAAAAGCGAATTTACTATTTGGGTTTTGCCAACCATTAATTTGACCAAAGCGAAGATCGTTGAACACAAGTGTATCACCCCATTTTTCTGAAGTGTAGTATCCTTGTGAGAATTTTTTCAGATCAAGAACTTCCTGATGATCGCTCACAGGCAACAATAAGCTTTCATTCTGTGGTACATATGTGAGATTAAGATGATCCTGTTTATCAAAAATAGATTTATATCCAATATTGAAACCCGTGCTATCTTGCACAACAACAAACCAAAGTATGTTATTCAACAATGTTGGAGTAGTAAAATAACGTGTATAAGAAATATGCTTTTTATACAGCTCCCTTTCAACTGAACGATCAATATTTATTTTATTATAGATGGCAAACAGCAAGTAGATTGATGATGCCAAAACCCCTACCCTGGCCCATTTCACACGATGCCAATGATTTGTTTTCAGAAAAATCAAAAAGCCAAAAGAGATGGCAGGTATGATACTAAATAATGGATCGGCCACATACAACACATTAAAAGAAATCCTTGTTGAAGAAAAAGGCTCGAACCATCCAATGCCATAATTATTGAAAGCATCCAAAAAGAGATGACATAAAATTTCAATCAAAAAAAACCAAAACCATTTTGAAAGTCGAATGGGTTCTGCCTTGTGCCAACGGGCAGCAATCAATGCAAGAAACAAAGCAACAGGTATGCCAAATAAAAATGAATGTGTTATACCTCTATGTGCCAATAATTCCTGAGACACCGGCATCCACATACCTGCTACAAAATCGATATCAGGAACACTCTGCGCCAATGCACCCCACAGCATGGCTTTTCTTCCGGCATTTTTATCAAGTATAACTTCTCCAATACAAGCACCCAGTACTATATGTGTAAGTGAATCCAATGGATATTTTTTGGAAAGGTAACAAACTGAGAGAAAAAAAGAAAGGTCCTCCAGAAGGAGGACCTTGATAAACTAACAATATGTAATAAATGAAAAGACTGATCTTAAAAACTACTCATTAGAATGATCTTACTTCAGTAGACCTCATCATACCACCTTGACCAGTACTTCCAGCAGAACCGGTTTGTCCGGTAAATTTGCTGATACGAAGAATAAATGTAGCCATGAAGTATTGGGTAAGCCTGTTAACCTTTGTATCGGTAATATTGTTTCCGCTGATGGTACGTGCAATACTTTTATTTTGTTTCAAAATATCATATCCGGAAAGCCTGATAGAACCATTTTTCTTTTTGAAAATTTGTTTCTCAAAAGATGAATTCATAAATGCAATATTCTGATTTACGTTAGAAGAAAGACCACGGTTGATGATGTATTCAAGATCATGTCTGAACACCCAACCACCCGGAATATCGATACGAATATTGTTGGATAGGGTCCAGCTACCATAGTCTACATTTTGTTGACCAGGCAGGGTATACCTAACACGATTCAAACCATATCTTCCACCCAAATCAAATTCCAACCAATCTTTCCAATTGATTTCAAATTTTGCACCTTGCGACAAGAGTAAATTCTTACCAACGTTTTGAGCATTATCAATCAAAGAAATATTGTGATTATAGTTTGCAGAACCATTGAAAGAGAATACATATGTACGGTTTTTCCATGGTTTGCTCCAGCTATAGAATCCAGTAAGATTGTAATATCCATTCACATTTGCATAAGAAGTCAACTGTGATCCACTTGTTCCCAATCTCATCGTATTGTTTACGATTTGGTTTTGAATGAAATTATAGTTCATACCAGTGAAGAAAGTTCTTCCTGATTTGAAATCCATATCATTGAAATAGATGTTGAAGAAATGGTTTTGAGAAGGCTTCAGCAAAGGATTACCCATTGTTTGATATTGCGGATTAGAGATATCCTTAACAGGTTGCAATTGACCAAACGAAGGTTGAACTGCATTGGCAAAATAATTGAAGTTCAAGGTTTTTGTCCTTGTAAAATTATATGCCAACCTGGCAGTTGGGAAGATATTGCTTCTCTTGATTGGGTTGTATGCACTATCCTTTGTAATTGAATATCCTGTTTGATATACAGGCTGAGCACTGATACCGATAGAATAGTTATACTTCCTTTTTACCGTACGGATATTTGCACCAATTCTTTGGTTGGTAAAATCTGTTTCGTACGCATTACTGAGAGTTGTTGACAATGATTTGATTGCTGTTGTTGGATCAACCAAATATGTAGCCCTGTCATTGTTTGAATATGATTGTCCGTAACTGTAGATCACATCCAAATAACGATCTTTCATGATAGGTTCTGTGTAATTGAACCTGATGCTGAAATTATCACCGTGATTGTTTGTATTGATATTCTGGATCTGCCTGATGGTATTTACAATTGGATCCAGGTTGTTTGTTTGGTTATTTTTATCACTTAAACCATCGGTTGAGTTGTACCCACCTTGCATATTAACGGCAAGGTTTCTACCGCGCTTTCTAAACTTATGGTTGAAGATCAAATTACCATCAAAGCTTGGAGATTTAGAGTTTGAGGAATTGATGTTTTTACCATCACTTGTTTTTGTTGTGGTATTGCGATAATAATCAAAGATAGAATTGGAATTGCTTTCACTTTCCCTGGTGCTGAAGTTCGGCATGAACTTAACATAGTTGAATGAGTCAATATTAAATTCCATATTCAATGAAACCCTATGACTTGTTGAGTTACTGAGTGATGTGCTATTCTGATGATTTAAAAAGGCTGTATTTTGGAAAAAGCTCTGGGTAGCTACATCACTTATAACATCTGTGTTTCTTTTTGAGAAGCTATAGTTACCATAGATTGAACCTTTTTTGTCTTCAAAATCATTCCTGAAGTTGGCACCAATTGATTTGGTAGTGCTTAATCCCTCATTACCACCGAATCCACCTTGGTTGTTTCCTCCAATATTCACTTGTATTCCGCGACCACCCATGCCGCCGCCCATACCGCCACCGCCGCCACTGAATCCACCTCCACCATCACCAAATGTGCTGGCATTGATATTATTGCTTCCACCCATGATGGAAATCTGCCTGTTATTATTGAAGAAATTCAAGTTTGCTGTTTCCTGGTAACGATTGTTTGTGCCTAAGCCGGTTGTATTCCTGGCAAAAAATCCTTTGTTCTTATCTTTTTTCAATTGAAGGTTGATAATCTTATCTGGCTCACCATCTTTGATGCCTGATGCATTGGCAAGGTCGCCATAATCATCAATTACCTGAACTTTATCAATCAAATCAGCAGAAAGTTCCCTGGTGGCTGCTTTGGGATCACCACTGAAAAAGTCCTTACCATTCACCCTTACTTTAGAAACAGTCTTACCCTGTGCAGTGATATTACCATTTTTATCCACTTCAATACCCGGCATTTTCTTCAACATATCCTCTACCATGGCGTTGGGTTTCAGCTTAAAAGAGTCGGCCTTGTATTCAACCGTATCTTCCTTAACGATTACCGGAGGAACCGAAACGATGATTTCCTGAAGAGCAGAATATTCTGGAAGTAATTTGAAATTATCCATATTCAATACATCCGTTCCATCCGGGATAGAGAGCTTTTTGGTATTTGTACCATATCCTATGCTGGTTACAACAAGGGTAAAGTTCTTTTCAGGGATTCCTTTAATCAGGAAAAAACCAACATTGTTTGAGATGGTTTTAAGGGTATCCTTTTTACCATCAATATACAATCTGAGTGTAGCACGGGAAATCGGATTGCCTGAAGAATCAACTATCTTACCGTTTACTTGATAACCATCCTGAGCGTAAGTTGAAATTCCAATCAGGGAAATGAAAAATGTGAAAATGAGGGATCTCATCATAAAAATGTTTGTTCGAAAAATTGGATGCCAAAGGTATTCATTTGCCTTCGTGGTTGCTCATAATAAAAGACATTAGTCATTAAAAATTATATGAATGGCAATGCTTCTGAAGGTCAAATGCGTGAAATTGTATAAAATTTGTGCGCTTATGTTAAATAAAAGTGAAAGGACTGCACATTTTTTGGCAAGGAATTTGATAGATAAAGTGGATTTAAAAAGGTAAACTCCCTTAATTGGGTTAATTTTGACATTCCTATTCATGGAACAAAGGATACAATATTATGTTGAATTTCATTTCTAAGATTTTCGGAGGCAGCAAGTCAGAAAAAGACGTACAGAAAATCAGTCCACTGGTTGGACAAATCAATGCGCATTTCAAATCATTTGAACAACTCAGCAATGATGCACTCAGATCCAAAACGTTTGAATTCAGGGATCGAATAAAAACGCATCTTTCTGCCATTGATCAGGAGATAAAAGATATTACCGACAATGCAGAAAATTTATCAGTGGAGGATATCATGGGGAGAGATACTCTTTACAAGCAGGCTGATGATTTGAAGAAGAAGCGTGATGAACAAATTGAAGAGATCCTGGAGAAGATCCTGCCAGAAGCTTTTGCTGTTGTCAAAGAGGCAGGTAGAAGGTTCAAGGAAAATGAAGAGTTGATATCTACAGCAACTACAACCGATCGTGAACTGAGCATCACCAAGGAACATATTACCATCAAAGGCGACCAATCCATTTTCAAGACCTCCTGGATGGCTGCAGGCAGTATGGTAAACTGGAACATGGTACATTATGATGTGCAGCTCATAGGTGGTACAGTATTACATCAGGGCAAGATTGCCGAAATGGCCACAGGTGAAGGTAAAACATTGGTTTCTACCCTACCCGCTTACTTAAATGCGTTGGCTGGTGAAGGCGTTCATATTGTAACGGTAAATGACTATCTGGCCCGACGTGACTCTGAGTGGAATGGTCCTTTGTTTGAGTGGTTGGGATTGGTTGTGGATTGTATCGACAAACATCAACCACACTCAGATGCCAGAAGAAAGGCTTATCAGGCAGATATCACCTACGGCACAAACAATGAATTTGGTTTTGATTATTTAAGGGATAATATGGTTCATTCTCCTGATGAGATGGTGCAACGAAAACATCATTTTGCCATGGTGGATGAAGTGGATAGTGTATTGATTGATGATGCAAGGACACCATTGATTATTTCAGGTCCTGTTCCAAAAGGAGATGACCAAAGTTTTCATATCCACAGGCCCAGGATTCAGCAATTGGTGGAAGTTCAGAAGCAAGTGGTCATCAAATCACTTCAGGAAGCGAAGAAAATGATTGCAGAAGGCAAAGATGGTGCACAAGAAGGAGGAATTCATTTGCTTCGTGCGTACAGAGGATTGCCGAAGAATACTGCATTGATTAAATACTTGAGTGAGCCTGGTATCAAAGTGAAGTTGCAACGCACTGAAAACTATTATCTGGCAGAACAACAAAAGCACATGCCAGAGGTTGATGAGGAACTGTATTTCCATATTGATGAAAAAAACAATCAGGTAGAGCTTACAGATAAAGGATTACAATACATTACCAAAAACGGAGAAGATCCAAACTTCTTTGTATTGCCGGATTTATCTACGTCCATTGCCGATATCGAAAAGAGCCAACAAAGCGATGATGAAAAAATAGCTCAAAAAGAGGCTCTGATTCAGGATTACTCTTTGAAGGCCGATCGTATCCATACCATTCAACAATTGCTGAAAGCCTTCACGGTATTTGAAAAAGATGTTGAATATGTGGTGATAGATGGGCAGGTGAAAATTGTAGATGAGCAGACTGGCCGTATCATGGAAGGCAGAAGATATAGCGATGGTTTACATCAGGCCATTGAAGCAAAAGAAAATGTGAAAATCGAAGCTGCTACCCAAACCTATGCTACAGTTACCTTACAGAACTACTTCAGGATGTACCATAAACTTGCCGGTATGACAGGTACTGCAGAAACTGAAGCATCTGAATTGTGGAATATTTATAAGTTGGATGTGGTTTCCATTCCTACCAATATCAACATTCAGCGTTTGGACCATGAGGATCTGGTGTATAAAACAAAACGTGAAAAATTCAAGGCTGTAATTGATGAGATTGAAATTTTGCGAAATGCTGGCAGACCTGTATTGGTGGGTACTACCTCAGTAGAGGTTTCTGAATTGCTAAGTAGAATGCTTCAACAGAAAAAAATTCCACACAATGTATTGAACGCAAAACAACATGCGCGTGAGGCTCAAGTGGTAGCAGAAGCAGGTTTGGCCGGAAACGTAACCATTGCAACGAATATGGCCGGACGTGGTACGGATATTAAACTGGGCGAAGGTGTAAAAGCGGCAGGTGGTCTTGCTATCATCGGCACAGAGCGACATGAAAGCAGAAGGGTTGACAGACAGTTGCGCGGACGTGCGGGTCGTCAAGGAGATCCAGGAACCTCACAGTTTTATGTTTCTTTGGAAGATGATTTAATGAGGATGTTTGGAAGCGATAGAATTGCTTCTTTGATGGACAGAATGGGATATAAAGAAGGTGAAGTGATACAACATAGCATGATCACCAAGAGTATTGAACGTGCACAGAAAAAAGTTGAAGAGAATAACTTTGGCATCAGAAAAAGATTGCTTGAATATGATGATGTAATGAACAAGCAGAGAAGTGTTGTTTATAGTAAGAGACAACATGCTTTGTTTGGGGAAAGGCTCGCGCTGGATCTTGACAATGCCTTTTATGGTGTTGCAGAGGATTTGGTTAACCAATATGCTGGAACAGCTGATTTTGAAGGATTCAGACTTTCTGCAATTATGAATTTCAGTATCGATTCAAAAATTGCTCCTGAAGAATTGGAAAAGGGCGATATCAAGGCCTTGTCCGAGCGCTTATATAAAGAAGCAATTGACCATTATCAAGGCAAGAAGGAAACATTGGCAAAACAATCATTACCTGTTTTCCAGAATGTGCGTCAAACGCAGGGCAATCATATTGTAAATGTGGTTGTTCCATTTACAGATGGCAAAAAACAAGTAAATGCCTTAACCAATTTGGATAAAGCCATCAGCAGTAAAGGAACTGAGATGGTAGGCACATTGGAAAAGACCATTACGTTGGCCATCATCGACGATAGTTGGAAAGAACATTTGAGGGCAATGGATGATTTGAAACAAAGTGTTCAAACAGCAGTTTATGAGCAAAAAGATCCATTGGTCATTTATAAACAAACGGCTTTCCAATTGTTTTCACAAATGGATCTGGAAGTAAATAAAGAAATAGTTTCATTCCTTTGTCATGCCGGCTTGCCAGTTGAGCAATCAGGGGGTTCATTGAAAGAGGGAAGGGAAAGCAGAACAGATATGAGTCGCATGCAAGTGCGTAAAGATGATGTGCGTGGAACTGATTCTGACATGATTGAATCCGACAATGCCTATCACGATCCTTCAGAGGCAGTGAAGAGAGAGCCGGTGAGAGTAGGTCCGAAAGTAGGACGGAATGACCCATGTCCTTGTGGTAGTGGCAAGAAATTCAAAGCTTGTCATGGTCGAGACCAAGCATAGAAATATCTAAAGAATGAATAAACAGAATCGCATATGGATCTTTGCAAGCATGCTAATGATCTCGACATCGGGATGGGCGCAGTTTGCAAAAAGTCCTAATGTGATCAGGGATAAACGAATAGATAAACTGGTAGACAAGCAGATTGAATTGAATCAACAAGCTTTGAGAGGAAGAACTCAGTTGGAACCTGGATTCAGAATTGTGGTGATCAGTACTTCAAGCCGGGACAAGGCCACTGAAGTAAAGGCGCAGTTAATGAAGAGTTATCCTGAGCAAAAGTCGTACTTGTTGTTTCAGTCGCCTTACTTCAAAGTACAATTTGGGAACTACAAGACTTATGCAGAGGCGGATGCCATGAAAAAAGAATTACAATTAGTTTACAGTGATGCATTAATGATCACTCCTGCACAAATAGAGGTGAGGTACGAGAAAGAGGGATTGGAAAACCAATAAAGAGAATTTTCATGCTTATTGAAAAAATCAAAGAGAAGGCCAATCATTATTTTGAAACATACCGGGAAATCAGGCAATATTTGCATGCCCATCCTGAATTGAGTTATCAGGAATTCAACACATCTGCATTGGTAAAAGCGCATCTTGAAAAACTAGGAATTTCTTACTCTGTGATGGCAGGTACCGGGGTCATTGGCATTTTGCAAGGCAAGCCATCAAACAGGGTTATTGCATTGAGAGCAGATATGGATGCATTGCCTATACAAGAGGAAAATGATGTTCCATATAAATCAACTGTATCAGGTGTAATGCATGCGTGTGGACATGATGTACATACCACCTGTTTATTAGGCGCAGCCCAGATATTGAGTGAAATGAAAGAAGAGTGGGAAGGAACTGTTAAGTTGATCTTTCAACCAGGTGAAGAAAAAAATCCAGGCGGTGCGAGTTTATTGATAAAGGAAGGAGTATTGGAAAACCCTGCACCACAATCGATCTACGGATTGCATGTACATCCAAATTTAGAAACAGGTCGCTTGAGTTTTCGTGCAGGAAAAGCCATGGCCAGTGCAGATGAATTGTACATTACGGTAAGAGGTAAAGGAGGACATGCAGCAACTCCACATCTCACTACAGATACAATTTTAACAGCGTCGCAGATTGTGGTCGCCCTACAACAGGTTGTCAGTAGAAATAACAACCCTTTCTCCCCTTCTGTTTTGTCGATTTGTTCAATGCAAGGAGGATATACCACCAATGTAATTCCTTCAGAAGTGAAGATGATGGGTACTTTCAGGGCGATGGATGAAACCTGGAGATTTGAGGCCCACAAAAGAATTACAGAAATAGTGGAAGGTATTGCAACATCAAGTGGCGCAGACATTGATTTAAAAATCGATGTTGGCTATCCTACTGTATACAATGATCCGTCAGTAACTGCAGTAGCCAGAACATTGGGTGAAGCATTCATAGGTGAGGCGCATGTAGAAGAATCTGAGTTACGCATGGGCGCAGAAGATTTTGGATATTACTCACAAAAAATTCCAGGATGTTTTTTCAGATTGGGAACTGGCAACAAGGCTAGAGGTATCAATGCTGGTGTACATACCCCAAAATTTGATATTGATGAAGAGGCAATCAGAATTGGAATGGGGATGATGGCTTATCTAGGAGTTAGAAGTTAGGCGTTAGGGGTTAGAAATTTATATAATCCTAGCCCCTAACCCCTAACATCTAACCTCTAAATTCTAACATCTAACCCCTAACTACTAAATTTATCATTATGCAGAAGAAATTACGAAGAGAGCAGGCCTTGGAATATCATTCTAAGGGAAGACCCGGAAAGATTGAAGTAATTCCAACCAAGGAAGCTAAAACACAGCGTGACTTATCACTAGCCTATTCTCCAGGTGTTGCAGAGCCTTGCATGGAGATCTTTGAAAACATTGAAAATGTATATAAGTATACCGCAAAAGGAAATCTGGTTGCAGTAATCAGCAATGGCACTGCGGTACTTGGATTGGGTGATATTGGACCGGAAGCAGGTAAACCGGTCATGGAAGGAAAAGGAGTATTGTTCAAAATATTTGCAGACATAGATGTGTTTGACATTGAGATCGATGAAAAAGATCCTGAGAAATTTGTGCAGATTGTAAAGGCATTGCAACCAACTTTTGGAGGTGTGAATTTGGAGGACATCAAGGCCCCAGAGTGTTTTTACATTGAGAAAAAGCTGAAAGAGGAAATGAATATTCCTGTGATGCATGATGATCAACATGGTACAGCCATCATCAGTGCGGCAGCCTTGTTGAATGCATTGGAAATTCAGCAGAAAAAAATTGAAGATGTCTCCATTCTTGTAAATGGTGCAGGTGCTGCGGCTATTGCATGCATTGATTTATACGTTGCATTGGGAGCAAAGAAAGAACATGTATTGATGTTCGATTCCAAAGGTTTGATACATTCAAAGCGAAGTGATCTCGATGAACGCAAAAGCAAATATGCTTCAGATAAACCAGACATGAGCTTGGATGATGCTTTTAAAGGTGCAGATGTTTTTGTAGGACTTAGCAAAGGCAATGTAGTTAGTAAGGATATGGTTAAATCCATGGCATCCAATCCTATTGTTTTCGCCATGGCGAATCCAGATCCAGAGATTACCTGGGAAGATGCAACATCTGTCAGGACCGACATCATCATGGCCACAGGCAGGTCTGATTATCCCAATCAAGTGAATAATGTATTGGGATTCCCTTATATCTTCAGAGGTGCATTGGATGTTCGTGCAACCACCATCAATGAAGCCATGAAACTCGCTGCTGTAAGGGCTTTGGCGGAACTCACCAGAACACCTGTTCCAGACATTGTAACCATGGCATACAATGAAACAAGCATGGCTTTTGGTCCAACTTATATTATTCCCAAACCATTGGATCCAAGATTGATCAGTACCATTTCACCTGCAGTAGCAAAGGCTGCTATTGAAAGTGGTGTAGCCAAAAAACCAATCACCAATTGGGAAGCGTATGAAATAGAACTCAATAAACGTTTGGGTATCGACAATCAGTTGATCAGGGCATTGGGAAGCAAAGCAAGAAAGGATCCTAAGCGAGTTGTATTTGCAGATGCAGAAAATATAAAAATATTGAAAGCTGCACAATTGGCATACGATGAGGGAATTGCTATTCCAATACTATTAGGAAATCCGAAAGTGATCAATGAATTGGCAGAGCAGAATAATATATTCCTGGATGTTATGCAAATCATCAATCCGAAATCAGAAGAGATGGAAGAAAGGAGAAATGCATACGGAGAGGTATATTTCAATAAGCGTCAGCGTCGTGGTGTAAATAAATATGAGGTAACAAAGAAGATGAAGGACCGCAACCATTTTGGTTGTATGATGGTTGAAATGGGCGATGCAGATGCAATGATTTCAGGATTGAGCAGAAACTATCCGGATACGATCAGACCTGCAATACAAATCATTGGAAAAGAAGATGGTGTTAGCAAGATTGCAGGTATGTATATCATGATGACCAAGAAGGGACCTTTATTTCTTGCGGATACAACTGTGAATTTCAATCCAACTTCAGAAGAACTGGCAGATATTACGCTGTTGGTAGCAAAAGAAGTAAGGTCGTTGGGTATCAAGCCAAGGATTGCCATGCTAAGTTATTCTAACTTCGGAAGCAGTGATACACCAGAAGCAATTATGGTCAGGAATGCAAGAAACCTTGTAAAGAAAAAAGATCCATCACTGATTGTGGATGGAGAAATGCAAGGCATTGTTGCGTTCAACAAAGAGATCATGAAAGAGAATTATCCATTCTCTGAGTTGTCCGACAATGGAGATGTGAATACATTGATATTCCCTAACCTCAGTGCAGGAAACATTGCTTACAACCTACTTCAGGAAGTAGGAGGTGCCGATGCGATTGGGCCGGTGCTGCTGGGATTGAAAAAACCCGTACACGTACTTCAGTTGGGGTCATCTATCAGGAGTATTTTGAACATGGTTATCATTGCAGTAATCGATGCTCAATCGAAAAATAAAAAATAGATCACATGAATATATTCACGCGGCTAGGTGAATTTTTATTGATGCTGAAAGGCATGTTTACCAAGCCTGAGAATTGGAGAATGTATTGGAAAGAATTGATGCATCAATGTGTTGAATTGGGCATAGGGTCTATGGGAATTGTTGCCATTATTTCTGTTTTCATTGGTGCCGTATCAACTGTTCAGACATCCTATCAGTTTGTCAGCTCTATTATTCCAAGATCGGTTATTGCGCAGATTGTTCGTGACAGTGTCATTCTGGAATTTGCACCAACCATCACCTGTGTGGTGCTTGCTGGAGTTGTAGGAAGTAAGATATCCAGTGAATTAGGGAATATGCGAGTAAGTGAACAAATAGATGCATTGGAAATAATGGGAATCAATACCAAAGCCTATTTGGTTCTTCCCAAAATAGTTGCAGGGATTATCATGGTTCCATTCTTGGTTGTCTTGGCAATGGTATTGGGCATTTGGGGAGGTAGATTTGTAGGAGACATTTCAAACATCCTTCCCCATGAACTTTATGATAAAGGGTTGCACGATACCTTTGTACCTTATAATGTAACATTTGCGTTAATCAAATCTTATACGTTTGCATTTATCATAACTGCTATCCCTGCTTATTTTGGATACAATGTAAAAGGTGGAGCACTGGAGATCGGCAGAGCAAGTACCACTGCTGTAGTTACAAGTTGTATCATTATCCTGTTGGCAGATTATGTTTTGGCACAAGTACTACTTTAATAAATTCAGATGATCACTATTAAAGACATAGAGAAAGGCTTTATAGACAAGACCGTCATTGACGGAGTGAGTTCAACATTTGAAACGGGAAAATGTAATCTGATTATTGGCGCCAGCGGAAGTGGAAAAACTGTTTTGATGAAATGCTTGGTGGGACTGATTACACCTGATGCAGGACAGATCAGTTACGATGGAGAAGATTTTACATCCATGGATGAAAAGCAAAAGAAGATCATGCGCAGGAAGATAGGGATGTTGTTTCAGGGATCTGCCTTGTTTGATAGCATGGATGTAGCTCAAAATGTGATGTTTCCATTGCATATGTTCAGCAACATGACATTGGGTGAAAAACGCAAACGCGTTGAAGAGGTATTGGACCGTGTAAACCTGAATGGTGCTCACAAAAAATTTCCTGCTGAGATCAGTGGGGGCATGAAAAAAAGGGTTGGTATTGCACGTGCCATTGTTCTCAACCCGCAGTATCTTTTTTGTGATGAACCCAACTCCGGCCTGGATCCTCAGACATCCCTTGTCATTGATAAGCTGATCAAAGAAATTACAGAAGAGTTCAATATCACCACTGTTGTAAATACCCATGATATGAACTCTGTAATGGAGATTGGGGATCGAATCATGTATATGTACCAAGGCAAAAAAGAATGGGAAGGCAGCAATAAAGAGATCATCTTCAACAATAGTGATAAATTAAACGGATTCATATTCGCGTCAGAATTCCTCAAAGATGCAAAAGACATGCGCATGCTGGAGATCAAGGGAAAGATTGATAATAATCGGGATATGGAGGAGTTGTTGAAATAAGGGTAAAGGCAAGGAGGCAAAGAGGCAACGAGGGGAATCGTAGCCAACGCACCTTCAGTGGATAAACCTGCCTAAGACAGGAAACGGAAAACGGAAAACTGAAAAGGGAAACTGTAAAGTGTTTTTCCCATCCAATTATGAAAAGATTTTTCCAAAACCTCCTTCATCAAACTTCTTAGATAATCTTCCAACAAATATTAAAAACTCTTTGCCTCCTTGCCTCTTTGCCTATTGCCTTTTTCCCTACCTTTGCAGCACTAAAAAATTACGTTATGTCAGTTCTTGTGAACGCTTCTTCTAAAGTGATTGTTCAGGGCTTTACGGGTACAGAAGGTACTTTTCACGCCTCGCAAATGATCGAATACGGAACCAATGTTGTAGGTGGTGTAACACCCGGTAAAGGTGGCAGCTCTCATCTCGACAGGCCCGTTTTCAACACCGTTGCAGATGCTGTAAAAACCACAGGAGCTAATGTATCCATCATATTTGTGCCGCCGGCATTTGCAGGTGATGCCATTATCGAAGCTGCTGATGCAGGTATCGGTTTAGTGGTTTGTATTACAGAAGGTATTCCAGTACAGGACATGGTTAAGGTGAAGAATTTTCTTCAGGGGACCCATACCCGTTTGATTGGTCCAAACTGCCCTGGAGTAATTACAGCAGAAGAATGCAAGGTTGGTATCATGCCTGGCTTCATTTTCAAAAAAGGAAATATCGGAATTGTATCAAAATCTGGTACACTTACATATGAGGCAGCTGACCAAATCGTGAAAGCTGGCATGGGTATTACAACAGCAATCGGTATTGGTGGTGACCCTATCATTGGAACACCAACCCGTGATGCAGTTGAATTGCTCATGAACGATCCTGAAACAAAGGGTATCGTAATGATCGGTGAAATTGGTGGTGGTATGGAAGCTGAAGCGGCGCATTGGATCAAGGAAAATGGAACCAAGCCAGTGGTTGGTTTCATTGCAGGACAAACTGCACCTCCCGGCAGAAGGATGGGACATGCTGGTGCAATCATCGGCGGATCTGATGATACAGCAGAAGCAAAAATGAGAATCATGCGCGAATGTGGCATCCATGTTGTGGATAGTCCTGCAGATATCGGGAAAACAATGGCCGCAGCCATGGGGAAATAAATGAGAAGGACCTGAAAGGGTCCTTTTTTTTTAAGAGGTTAAGAGAAGTTGAGAGAGGTTAAGGGAGGTTAATGAAGTAAATGATTTTTAAAATCTTTATGTAATTTTCCAAAACAAAAAATAATCTTCCTTAATTTATATTAACATCCCTTAACCTCTCTCAACTTCTCTCAACCTCCCCTAAATATGAATAATCACACCATCTACCACATCCCATATAAATACAGGAAGATTGAAAACCTGCATATCCTGCTTTGGCTCATCAAGGATGCCTGCTGGGCATTGGGGTTGAAAATTCCAGGTATGATCATGATCATTCCTACCCTGTCGGTTGCCATTCTCATCACGTATCAGACCAGGAAAATCACCAGTGAATTCATTCATAACCTGGCAGTGGATGTGTGGATCATCGCCAACTGTACATGGATGATTGGAGAATTCTTTGGATGGGATGAAAACCTGATTGGTAGCTATGGACTGAGACAGTTTTCGTTGATTCCATTCAGCATAGGGCTGCTCATATTGGCTTACTATTACCTGATTCTGATTCATAAGAAAGGCTTTAAGGAGCAAACAACAGAACAGGCAGAGCAGATGATCAAGGAAATCAAAGGCAAGGAGCAGAACTAATCTTGGCTTAAAGGCAGTCTTGGCCTATATTTGTGCCCTTAAAAGCCTACCCCTACAAATTATATATTATGTTCAGAACACATACTTGCGGAGAGTTGAGACAGCAGCATGTTGGCACAGAAGTTACCCTTGCCGGCTGGGTGCAGACAGTCAGAAAATTTGGCGCCATCACATTTGTGGATTTGCGCGACAGATATGGCATCACCCAATTGGTGTTCAATGAAAATTTGAACGGCCAATTGAGTGAACAGCCCCTGGGAAGGGAATTTGTATTGCAGGCCAAAGGCAAAGTGATTGAAAGAAGCAATAAGAATGCCGGCATCGACACAGGTGATATCGAAATCGCAGTGGATGCCTTCACAATCTTGAATAAATCAGCCGTTCCTCCTTTTACCATTCAGGATGATACGGATGGTGGTGATGATTTGCGCATGAAATATCGTTACCTCGATCTGCGTAGAAATGCAGTAAAACGCAATCTGGAATTGAGGTACAGCGTGAACCGTTCAGCCAGGAATTACCTGCATGAAAAGGCCTTCATGGATATTGAAACTCCTTTCCTCATCAAATCAACACCTGAAGGTGCACGTGATTTCGTAGTACCATCCAGGATGAATGAGGGACAATTCTATGCATTGCCACAATCGCCACAAACATTCAAGCAGTTATTGATGGTAAGTGGATACGATAGGTACTATCAAATTGTGAAGTGCTTCAGGGATGAGGACTTGAGGGCGGATAGGCAGCCCGAGTTCACACAGATTGATTGTGAAATGGCATTTGTAGAGCAGGAAGATATTTTAAATATGTTTGAAGGGCTTATCAAAAGGATCTTCAAAGATGTAAAAGACATCGACTATACAGATGTGGTTGAGCGCATGACATGGGAAGATGCGATGTGGCAATACGGTAATGACAAGCCAGACATTCGTTTTGGAATGAAGATCTGTACGTTGAAAAAACCATCTACTGTTTTCTTCAACAAAGAAGATCAGTCTGCCTTGATCAACGATGCAGGATTTGTGGTATTTGACAGTGTTGAATCTGTCTTGGCCATTGCTGT